>NZ_JBHYIG010000147.1:0-23845 GCF_042740015.1 Streptomyces sp. NPDC059037 | reverse complement strand
GCCGGTACACACCGGACACGGCCCGCTCTGGAGCACGGTTGATGAGGCTCAGGCCTCGCCGTCCTCCGAGGCGTCTTCCTCGGTGGCGTCCTCGGCGAGTCCGTTCCTCAGGACCGGACCCTCGCCCGGGGCGAGCGTCGACAGAATGCGCTCCAGGTCCTCAAGCGAAGCGAAGTCGACGACGATCTTGCCCTTCTTCTGACCGAGGTCCACTCGTACACGGGTCTCGAACCGGTCGGAGAGACGGGTGGCGAGGTTCGTCAGCGACGGCGAAACCCGAGCACCCGCACGCGGCCCCTTGGACTTCGGGGCGCTCTGCGGCCGCGAACCCATGAGGGTCACGATCTCTTCGACGGCCCGCACCGAGAGGCCCTCGGCGACGATCCGGTGCGCGAGGCGGTCCTGCTCCTCCGAGTCCTCGACGGAGAGCAGAGCGCGAGCGTGCCCCGCGGACAGCACTCCGGCGGCGACCCGGCGCTGAACCGCCGGCGACAGCTTAAGGAGCCGCAGCGTGTTGGAGACCTGCGGACGCGAACGGCCGATACGGTCAGCCAGTTGGTCGTGCGTGCAGTTGAAGTCCTTGAGCAACTGGTCATAGGCCGCGGCCTCTTCCAGCGGGTTCAGCTGCGCACGGTGCAGGTTCTCGAGCAGTGCGTCCAGGAGCAGCTTCTCGTCGTCCGTGGCGCGGACGATCGCGGGGATGCGCTCGAGTCCCGCCTCACGGCAGGCACGCCAGCGCCGCTCGCCCATGATGAGCTCGTAGCTCGAGCTCCCCACCTGCCGCACGACGACGGGCTGGAGAAGCCCGACCTCCTTGATAGAGGTCACGAGTTCGGCGAGGGCGTCCTCGTCGAAGACCTCACGCGGCTGCCTCGGGTTGGGCGTGATGAAGTCGAGCGGCAGCTCGGCGAAGTGCGCGCCGACCGGGCTCTCCGAAGCGACCTCGACCGTCCCCTTCGACGGCTCCTGCGTTTCATGTGAAACGGAGCTCTGCGGGAGCGCCGTCACCTTCGCGGCTGCCACCCCCCGCTCGGCGGTGAGCACCGGTACCGCGGCGGGGGAAGCCGAAGCCCCACCCGCGGCCTGGGCGGCCGACTTCTCCGTCGGGGCCGCAGGGATCAGGGCGCCGAGGCCACGGCCAAGGCCTCTCCGTCGCTCGCTCACTGCAACCCCTCCGTCGTGCTGTGCTGGTCATTCTGAGCGCCCATATGGGCGTGCTGTACGTCGTAGCGAATGCCGACGCCGCGGAGCGCGATCTCCCGGGCCGCCTCGAAGTACGAGAGGGCACCGCTCGATCCCGGATCGTAGGTCAGCACGGTCTGTCCGTAGCTCGGCGCCTCAGAGATACGGACCGAGCGGGGAATGCTCGTCCGCAGCACCTCCTCGCCGAAGTGGTTGCGTACCTCGTCCGCCACCTGCGAGGCGAGCCGGGTCCGGCCGTCGTACATGGTGAGCAGGATGGTCGAGACGTGCAGATGCGGGTTGAGGTGGCCCCGCACCAGGTCGACGTTGCGCAGAAGCTGACCGAGGCCCTCCAGTGCGTAGTACTCGCACTGAATGGGGATCAGGACCTCCGCACCGGCCACCAGGGCGTTGACCGTCAGGAGACCGAGCGACGGCGGGCAGTCGATGAGGATGTAGTCCAGCGGCTGCTCGTACGCCTGGATCGCCCGCTGCAGCCGGCTCTCCCGCGCGACCAGCGACACCAGCTCGATCTCCGCACCGGCGAGATCGATCGTGGCGGGGGCGCAGAACAGACCCTCGACATCAGGCACCGGCTGCACGACCTCGGAGAGCGGCTTGCTCTCCACCAACACGTCGTAGATGGACGGCACTTCGGCGTGGTGGTCGATCCCCAGAGCCGTGGAGGCATTGCCCTGCGGGTCGAGGTCGATGACCAGGACGCGCGCACCGTGCAGAGCGAGCGAAGCGGCGAGATTGACGGTTGTCGTCGTCTTGCCTACTCCGCCCTTCTGGTTGGCGACCACCATGACGCGTGTCTGCTCAGGTCGCGGCAGGCCCTCGCCTGCGCGGCCAAGGGCTTCCACCGCCAGTTGGGCAGCACGACCGATAGGGGTGTCGTCCATCGGGCTCGGTGTTTCACGTGAAACATCCTCCCCCGCCGACTCGGTACGGGGACCGGGGACCGGATCGGTCATCGGTCCCGCGATGTTGGCGTCGGACCGCAAGGATTCACTCTCCTCGACTTCAGGCTCGCAATGAACAGAGCCTCCCATGCTTTGAGGGTCGTGAACCAGCGAGGCCCGGTCTTCTGTGGACGAATCCACCTCTGTGGACAACTCGGTGCCCTTATCGAGGGATCCGAGCGGACGACGGTCGCGAGGTTCAGCAGCGCGGCCGCGACTGATGATGCCATGCAGCAGTGAGCGACGTTTCACGTGAAACACGATGCACGGCAGCCGGGGTGCCGCAGCTGCGACACCCCGGTATGCGTACGTTTGGCAGGTTTTGTGGAGTACGGCTCGTCGTCAGGACGGATCAATTGCGACGTAGCCGCTCGCCTGACGGCAGCATCGCTCAGCGGCGACGCCGGGTCCGTCCCGTGCGTGCCGCCTTGGCCCGCTTGGCGGCGAAACGTACGCCGCCAGGGCTCTCGCCGACCTCGACCCGCACCACGGTGGACAGCGGATCCACCACGCCCTCTCCGACGTGAAGCACCGAGGTGTTCACCGCGCCGAGCTTGCTCAGGGCGGCTCCCGCGGCCTTGACCTCTTCCTCGGCGGTGTCGCCCTTGAGGAGCAGCATCTCTCCGTACGGACGCAGCAAGGGAACGCCCCACGCGGCGAGCCGGTCCAGCGGCGCCACGGCACGCGCCGTGACCACATGGACCGAAGGCAGCTTGCCGAGGACCTCCTCAGCGCGGCCGCGCACGACCGTCACATGATCGAGGCCCAGCAGCTCGACGACTTCGGTGAGGAAGTTCGTCCGCCGCAGCAGCGGCTCAAGGAGCGTGATCTTCAGATCCGGCCGGACGAGGGCCAGCGGAATGCCCGGCAGCCCTGCGCCCGAGCCGACATCGCAGACCGTCACGTTCTCTGGCACGACCTCGGAGAGCACCGCGCAGTTCAGCAGGTGCCGCTCCCACAGCCGGGGCACTTCGCGCGGGCCGATCAGACCGCGCTGCACTCCCGCATCGGCCAGCAACTCCGCGTATCGGACCGCGTCCGAGAAGCGCTCACCGAATACTGCCCGGGCCTGCTCAGGCGCCGGCGGGAGCTCCGCTGCCTCCGTCACGGGGACCGTCCTTCCGTACCGCACTGGGGTGGCTGACTATCAGGCTGACAAAGACCGGCCCCGCCTGCGAACAGACGGGGCCGGGAGAACGACGTGCGATCAGGCAGGAAGCACGACGACGAAGCGCTGCGGCTCCTCGCCCTCCGACTCGCTGCGCAGACCGGCGGCCTTGACCGCATCATGCACGACCTTGCGCTCGAACGGCGTCATCGGCTTGAGGTTCACCGGCTCGCCGGAGCTCTTCACATCGGCCGCCGCCTTGGCGCCCAGCTCGGAGAGCTCCTCGCGCTTCTTGGCGCGGTAGCCCGCGATGTCCAGCATCAGCCGGCTGCGGTCGCCGGTCTCACGGTGCACCGCGAGACGGGTCAGCTCCTGGAGCGCCTCCAGGACCTCACCGTCACGGCCGACGAGCTTCTGCAGATCGCGGCTGTTCGAGTCGCTGATGATCGAGACAGCGGCGCGGTCGGCTTCGACGTCCATGTCGATGTCGCCGTCGAGGTCGGCGATGTCCAGCAGACCCTCGAGGTAGTCCGCAGCGATCTCGCCCTCCTGCTCAAGGCGCGTGAGAGTGTCGCCGGCCTCGGCTTCGGCGGGGGCGGTGGTGCCTTCCGTCACGGATGGACTCCTTCTACTTCTTGGACGGGTGCTTGGGCCGCTGCTGGCCCTTGCGCTGCCCCGACTTGGCTTGGCGTGCGTTACCTGACCCGGACTTGCCGCCCCCGGCCTTGGGCTTGGCATCCTCGGGCTCGTCCTTGGTCTTCTCCAGCGACGTCTTGGCGTCCGAATCCTCGTCCGCGTCGCCCTCCGACTTGGCCGTGCTGTGCGCGGCCGCGGACTGGCGCTGCGACTTGCTCTGGCGCTTGGGCTGCTGCCGCTTGGGAGTACCGCCACCGGCGGCCGGAGCGCCGTCCTCGGTCGCGGTGGCAACCGCGCTCTCGCCCTCGGCCACGGAGCCGTCGGCCTGAGCCGCGAGGCCCGCCTTGGTCAGACCGTTGATGAACTTGCGCTCGAACTCGTTGCGGTCACGGCCCTTGGCAACGATCGCCTTGATGACGTTCGTGTTGCCACGACCCCGCACCTTCTTGTGGTGCGTGACCTGCTTCTGCAGACGCTCGAGGAACGCGGCCTGCGCCTTGGAGCCCGGAGTGGGGTTCCGGCGGATCACGAACATCTGCTGGCCCATGGTCCACACGTTGGTGGTCAGCCAGTAGACGAGGACACCGACCGGGAAGTTGATGCCGAACACGGCGAACATGACCGGGAAGACGTACATCAGCATCTTCTGCTGCTGCATGAACGGCGTCTTGACCGTCGTGTCGACGTTCTTCGTCATCAGCTGGCGCTGGGTGAAGAACTGCGACGCCGACATCAGGATGATCATGATCGCGGTGACGACGCGGACGTCCGTCAGCGAGGCGTTGAGCGAGGCGACCTTGTCGGCGCTGTCGGTGAACTTCGCGGCCAGCGGAGCACCGAAGATGTGCGCCTTACGCGCGCTCTCCAGGAGCCCCTCGTCGATGACACCGATCGTCTTGCCGGTCGCGATGCTGTTGAGCACGTGGTACAGCGCGAAGAAGAACGGCGACTGCGCCAGGATGGGAAGGCACGAGGAGAGCGGGTTGGTACCCGACTCCTTGTACAGCTTCATCATCTCTTCGGACTGGCGCTGCTTGTCGCTCTTGTAGCGCTCCTGGATCTTCTTCATCTCGGGCTGCAGCGTCTGCATCGCCCGAGTCGCCTTGATCTGCTTCACGAAGAGCGGGATCAGACAGATACGGATCAAGATCACCAGGGACACGATGGCCAGGCCCCAGGCCCAGCCCGTGTCGGGACCGAAAATCTTCCCGTACACAGCATGGAACTGGACGATGACCCAGGAAACGGGTGTCGTGATGAAGCTGAACAGACTGGCAATCGTGTCCACTAATCAGGCTCCTTGAGCATGGGACGGGGTCTCGGCGGCCGCGCTCGGGGTCTGGGGGGAGATCTCCCCGGAGGGCACGCCAGCGGCGGAGGGCCCGCCCTTGCGTTCGCGCCACTTGGCGCGCAGCATCTCGTGCCACCGCGGACGCTTGCGCGGCGGGACGTGGTCGACACCACCGAGCGACCACGGATTGCACCGCAGGATGCGCCAGGCAGTGAGCGCCGTTCCCTTGATCGCACCGTGCCGGTCGATGGCCAGGTAGCCGTAGCGGGAGCACGACGGGTAGTACTTGCACACCGGGCCGAGCAGCGGACTGATCGTCCACTGGTACAGCTTGATCAGAGCCAGCAGTGGGTACTTCATCGAGCGCCCCCTCCCAGCAGCCGCTGAAGAGCGGCATCCAGGTCTCGGGCCAGCTGTGCATGGTCGGCGTCGCCCGCACCGGGCAACGCTCGTACGACTACCAGGCTACCGGGGGGCAGCAGAGCCACCCGGTCGCGCATCAGATGACGCAGCCTGCGCTTCACCGCGTTGCGTACGACAGCGCCGCCGACGGCCTTGCTCACGACGAAACCCGCACGCGTCGGGGGAATGCTCTCCCCAGGCACGTGCGGGTCCGTTGCGCCGCTACGCAGATGGACGACGAGAAGCGGGCGTCCGGCCCGGCGTCCTCGGCGTACCGCGGTCGCGAAGTCTTCGCGCCGCCTCAGCCGATGCTCGGTAGGCAGCACGACGTCATGACCTAATGCGATTAGGCGGAAAGGCTGGCGCGACCCTTGCCACGACGGTTCGCGAGGATGGCGCGGCCGGCACGGGTGCGCATCCGCAGGCGGAAGCCGTGGGTCTTGGCGCGACGGCGGTTGTTCGGCTGGAAGGTGCGCTTGCTCACTCGGGGGCTCCAGAAATGATTGTGTGGTGGCGGGACATCGCCTGGCTGTCACCGTGCGCCCACGAGAAGCTCGCGAATACGCACCGAGTGCACCGCTTCACAATCACAGATCGTGATCTTTGCCCATCGGAGGCAGGCGGCAGCAGCCATCGACAACTCGACCTGGTCACGGTACGCGGGGCTACGCCATCCGGTCAAACCGACCGTCAGGGAGAGACACTGTGCACAGCCTGTGGACAACAACTTGAACCGCAGCCGTTGCCCTGACTACCGTGGCCAAACTCCGATTCATTCCCTTCTCCCTGCCGATCCCGATTTCGGTCCCCAGAACCACACCATCGTGGGACCCCGTGAGAGAGCGTGCCCTGTGGCTGACGTACCTGCCGATCTTGCCGCAGTGTGGCCACGAGTGCTGGAACAGCTGCTGGGGGAAGGGCGTGGGCACGGCGTCGAGGCGAAGGACGAGCGCTGGATCAAGCGCTGCCAGCCGCTGGCGCTGGTCGCCGACACCGCACTGCTCGCCGTGCCGAACGAATTCGCCAAGGGCGTGCTCGAGGGACGGCTCGCCCCCATCGTCAGTGAATCGCTGAGCCGCGAGTGCGGCCGTCCGATCCGCATCGCCATCACCGTCGACGACTCGGTGGGCGAACCGGTGGGCCCTTCCGCGCCCCCCGCCCAGCAACAGCCCGGCCAGCAGCCCCAGCAGCAGCGTTACGAAGAGCCCGAGCCGCACCAGGGCTCCGGTCAGGGACACGACGCGTACGAGGGCTACGGCCGCCGCAGCCAGGACGAGCACCCCCAGGGCTCGCGGCCCGACCAGCTGCCGACCGCCCGGCCCGCGTACCCGGACTATCAGCGCCCCGCGCCCGGCGCCTGGCCGCAGCCGTCGCAGCAGCAGGACGACTACGGCTGGCAGCAGCCCCGGCTCGGCTTCCCCGACCGCGATCCCTACGCGACGCCGGTCCAGCAGCCGCAGCACGACTACCGGACGCAGCCGCCGCAGAGCCACTCCCCGTACGAACAGCACCGCCCCGATCGGCAGGACCAGCAGGACCGCCACGACCGGCGTGAGCGGCACGAACTCTCCGAGCCGTCGTCCGCGCCCGGCTCCGGCGGCCCGTCCGGTCACCGCGGCGGCGGCCACAGCAACGGTCACGGTGTGCACGGCGGCGCCCCCGGCCCGCTGGCCGCACAGCCGGCCCCCGCGTCGGCTCCCGGCGAGCCCACCGCGCGCCTCAACCCGAAGTACCTCTTCGACACCTTCGTCATCGGTGCCTCGAACCGCTTCGCGCACGCGGCCGCGGTCGCCGTCGCCGAAGCACCCGCCAAGGCCTACAACCCCCTCTTCATCTATGGGGAGTCGGGACTTGGCAAAACGCATCTTCTGCACGCGATCGGGCACTACGCCCGCAGCCTCTACCCCGGCACGCGCGTGCGGTACGTGAGCTCCGAGGAGTTCACCAACGAGTTCATCAACTCCATCCGCGACGGCAAGGGCGACACCTTCCGCAAGCGCTACCGCGAGATGGACATCCTGCTCGTCGACGACATCCAGTTCCTCGCGAGCAAGGAGTCGACGCAGGAGGAGTTCTTCCACACCTTCAATACGCTCCACAACGCGAACAAGCAGATCGTGCTCTCCAGCGACCGGCCGCCCAAGCAACTGGTGACCCTGGAGGACCGGCTGCGCAACCGCTTCGAGTGGGGACTGATCACCGACGTCCAGCCGCCGGAGCTGGAGACGCGTATCGCCATCCTTCGTAAGAAGGCGGTGCAGGAGCAGCTCAACGCTCCTCCGGAGGTCCTTGAGTTCATCGCGTCCCGCATCTCACGCAACATCCGTGAGCTCGAGGGCGCGCTGATCCGGGTCACGGCCTTCGCCTCGCTCAATCGACAGCCTGTGGACCTCGGTCTGACGGAGATCGTCCTCAAGGATCTGATCCCAGGGGGCGAGGACGCCTCTCCGGAGATCACCGCGCCGGCCATCATGGCGGCGACCGCCGACTACTTCGGCCTGACGGTGGACGACCTCTGCGGATCCTCGCGCAGCCGCGTCCTGGTGACGGCACGCCAGATCGCGATGTACCTCTGCCGCGAGCTGACGGACCTCTCGCTTCCCAAGATCGGTGCGCAGTTCGGCGGCCGCGACCACACGACCGTGATGCACGCCGACCGCAAGATCCGCGCGCTGATGGCCGAGCGGCGCTCCATCTACAACCAGGTCACCGAGCTCACCAACCGCATCAAGAACGGCTGACAGAGGGCCGACAGAGGACGGACAGAGGTCTGACAGACGCTCTCAGCGCCGCTGAGACACGCCTCCCGAAGGGCGCTCCGGAACGATTCCGGGGCGCCCTTCGCCGTTGTCCGCAGCCTGTGCACGCGCGCGTGGACCCCGTCGGGGCACGCGCGCTGTTCGATTTCCGCTGCTGAGAGGCCTGTTCTCCACAGATCTGCGGTCTTCTTCTCCTCCACACCCTGGGGACCGGGAAGTTGTCCAGATGCTGTCCACAGGGGAACCTGCTGAGGGATCATCAAGCCAGGTCAGGTGGTTGTGGATTCGTGGACGAAGACTCTCCACAGGGTGTGGATGAAAATCTCGTCCACAGGGTGTGCATGACGTTGTCCACCGGCCGCCCACAGGCACGGGCCGGTTGTCCCCAGCTTTCCCCAGCTTCTCCACACCGCTGTCCACTGTTCGGCAACGCAACGCGCCCTGTCACCGTGCCGAGTGAAAGGCGTCACACCAAGGGGGTCGGTTGGCCTGTGGGGAAGGTGGGTAAAGCTGGGGACAGGGCTGGGGAGAAGTACCCCTTGCCTGTGCATCGGGTGTGTGTAACTTCCGCCCGTCCACAGAAACCCCCGGTTGTCCACCGGTCCCGCCCACAGGCGCAGTGGATAAAAAACCGGTTCTGACCTGCGCATTCGCGGTTATCCACGGTTTCCACAGGCCCTACTACTACTCCCACTTGGAGTCACCGGGGAATTCGCTTGGAAGGGGGGCCTGTGCACAACTTGCTCTCCGGACCTCCGGCGCCGCTCGTCACGACTTGACCCCGACGGGCACCCACTGTCAGTGCGGTGCGTCAGACTGGTCCCCAGTGCCAGCAACAGCAGGAGGGCGGCTAAGTGAAGATCCGGGTGGAACGCGACGTACTCGCGGAGGCGGTGGCGTGGGCGGCGCGCAGCCTCCCGGCCCGGCCACCGGCACCTGTCCTCGCGGGCCTGCTGCTGAAGGCCGAGGAAGGCGCACTGAGCCTTTCCAGCTTCGACTACGAGGTCTCGGCTCGGGTGTCCGTCGACGCCGAGGTCGACGAGGAGGGCACGGTCCTCGTCTCCGGCCGACTGCTCGCCGACATCTGCCGCGCCCTGCCCAACCGTCCGGTGGAGATCTCCACAGACGGTGTGCGGGCGACGGTGGTCTGTGGCTCCTCGCGATTCACACTCCACACGCTTCCTGTGGAGGAGTACCCCGCGCTGCCGCAGATGCCGACCGCCACGGGCACCGTCCCTGGTGAGGTCTTCGCCGCCGCCGCGAACCAGGTGGCGATCGCGGCCGGTCGCGACGACACGCTTCCGGTGCTGACCGGCGTACGCATCGAGATCGAGGGCGACACGGTCACCCTGGCCTCGACCGACCGCTACCGCTTCGCGGTCCGCGAGTTCCTGTGGAAGCCGGAGGACCCCGAGGCGTCCGCGGTCGCCCTGGTGCCCGCCAAGACGCTCCAGGACACCGCCAAGGCGCTCACCAGCGGTGACACGGTCACGCTCGCGCTGTCGGGCTCCGGTGCCGGTGAGGGTCTGATCGGTTTCGAGGGTGCCGGGCGGCGCACGACGACGCGGCTGCTCGAAGGTGACCTGCCGAAGTACCGCACGCTGTTCCCGACGGAGTTCAACTCGATCGCCGTCATCGAGACCGCCCCCTTCGTGGAGGCCGTCAAGCGCGTGGCCCTGGTGGCCGAGCGGAACACCCCGGTGCGGCTCAGCTTCGAGCAGGGCGTGCTGATCCTCGAGGCCGGTTCCAGCGACGACGCACAGGCTGTGGAGAGGGTCGACGCCCAGCTCGACGGGGACGACATCTCGATCGCCTTCAACCCGACGTTCCTGCTCGACGGCCTGAGCGCGATCGACTCCCCGGTCGCCCAGCTGTCGTTCACGACGTCGACGAAGCCCGCGCTCCTGAGCGGCAAGCCGGCCCTGGATGCCGAGGCCGACGAGGCGTACAAGTACCTGATCATGCCTGTACGTCTGAGCGGCTGAGCCCACAGGTGTGAGCGAGGGTCCGGGCGTAGGCTCGGACGCGGGTACGAAGGTGCCTCCACGCCACATCGCTACTTAAGGAACCACTGATGGAGCTCGGTCTCGTCGGCCTCGGCAAGATGGGCGGCAACATGCGCGAGCGCATCCGCCGCGCAGGCCACACCGTCATCGGATACGACCGCAACCCGGACGTCGCGGATGTCCACAGCCTCGAAGAGCTTGTGGGCAAGCTCAAGGGCCCGCGGGTCGTGTGGGTGATGGTCCCGGCAGGGGCCGCGACCCAGTCCACCGTCGACGAGCTGGCCGAGCTGCTGCAGCCCGGCGACGTCGTCGTGGACGGCGGCAACTCCCGCTGGACGGACGACGAGAAGCACGCCGAGGAGCTCGCGGCCAAGGGCATCGGCTTTGTCGACTGCGGTGTCTCCGGCGGCGTCTGGGGCCTGGAGAACGGCTACGCGCTGATGTACGGCGGCGACGCCGAGAACATCGCGAAGGTCCAGCCGATCTTCGACGCCCTCAAGCCCGAGGGTGACTTCGGCTCGGTCCACGCGGGCAAGGTCGGCGCCGGCCACTTCTCCAAGATGGTTCACAACGGCATCGAGTACGCGATGATGCAGGCCTACGCCGAGGGCTGGGAGCTCCTGGAGAAGGTCGACTCCGTCACGGACGTCCGTGAGGTCTTCCGCTCCTGGCAGGAGGGCACGGTCATCCGTTCCTGGCTGCTCGACCTCGCGGTCAACGCCCTGGACGACGACGAGCACCTGGACAAGCTGCGCGGCTTCGCGCAGGACTCCGGAGAGGGCCGCTGGACCGTGGAGGCGGCGATCGACAACGCCGTGCCGCTGCCCGCGATCACCGCGTCCCTCTTCGCGCGCTTCGCCTCGCGTCAGGACGACTCGCCGCAGATGAAGATGATCGCGGCGCTGCGCAACCAGTTCGGCGGCCACGCGGTCGAGAAGAAGTAATCCACAGCCTGTGCGCCGAGCACAGGCTTGCCGGGGGAGGTCGGCGCCAACCATGCACGTCACGCATCTGTCGCTGGCCGACTTCCGCTCGTACGCCCGGGTCGAGGTCCCTCTCGATCCGGGCGTCACCGCGTTCGTGGGGCCCAATGGCCAGGGCAAGACGAACCTCGTCGAGGCGGTCGGCTATCTCGCCACGCTCGGCAGCCACCGGGTCTCGTCGGACGCGCCGCTGGTGCGCATGGGTGCCGAGCGCGCCGTCATCAGGGCCGCGGTCCGGCAGGGCGAGCGGCAGCAGCTCGTCGAGCTCGAACTCAATCCGGGCAAGGCGAACCGCGCCCGGATCAACAGGTCCTCGCAGGTCAGACCGCGCGACGTGCTGGGGATCGTCCGTACGGTGCTGTTCGCGCCGGAGGACCTTGCGCTGATCAAGGGCGACCCCGGTGAGCGTCGGCGGTTCCTCGATGAGCTGATCACGGCGCGCTCCCCGCGCATGGCGGGCGTGCGGTCCGACTACGACCGCGTACTGAAGCAGCGCAACACCCTCCTGAAGTCGGCGGCCCTCGCGCGGCGGCACGGCGGGCGCTCCATGGACCTGTCGACGCTCGACGTCTGGGACCAGCACCTCGCGCGCGTCGGCGCCGAGCTGCTCGCACAGCGGCTCGACCTGATCGCCACGCTGCAGCCGCTGACCGACAAGGCGTACGAGCAGCTGGCACCCGGCGGCGGCCCCGTCGCGCTGGAGTACAAGCCGTCGGCGCCGGGCGAGGGCCACACTCGCGACGCGCTGTACGAGCAGCTGATCGCCGCCCTCGAAGAGGTCCGCAAGCAGGAGATCGAGCGGGGCGTGACGCTGGTCGGCCCGCACCGCGACGACCTCCTCCTGAAGCTGGGCCAGCTTCCGGCCAAGGGGTACGCGAGCCACGGTGAGTCCTGGTCGTATGCCCTCGCGCTGCGCCTGGCCTCCTACGACCTGCTGCGGGCCGAAGGCAACGAGCCGGTGCTCGTCCTGGACGACGTCTTCGCCGAGCTCGACGCGCGCCGCAGGGAGCGGCTCGCCGAGCTGGTGGCGCCGGGCGAGCAGGTTCTGGTCACGGCCGCGGTGGACGACGACGTACCGGGCGTGCTGGTCGGCACGCGGTACACGGTGTCGGACGGCGCGGTGGAGCGCGCGTGAGCGCCGAAGAGCCCGCCAAGGGCACCCCCAAGGACGCACCGCAGGACACGCCGAAGACGCCCGAACCCTCCGGCGTCGACCTCGCCCGGGTCGCCCTCCGTGCCGCCAAGGAGCAGGCACGCGCGCGTGGCGACGCCGCGCAGCAGAAGAAGCAGGCCCGGCGCGGTGGACTGCGTTCCGGCGCGCGCGCCGACGGCCGCGACCCGCTGCCGCTCGGTTCCGCGATCAACCGTCTGATCACCGAGCGCGGCTGGGAGACGCCGGCCGCGGTCGGCGGCGTGATGGGCCGCTGGCCGCAGATCGTCGGCGACGATCTGGCCAAGCACTGCGTCCCCCAGCGGTACGACGAGAACGAGCGGGTCCTGACCGTGCAGTGCGACTCCACGGCCTGGGCGACGAACCTGCGTCTCCTGGCCCCGCAGCTGGTCGCGCGCCTCAACGAGGACCTGGGCCACGGCACCGTACGCCTCATCAAAGTGCTCGGTCCCGGTGGCCCCGCACGCCGCTTCGGACCCCTGCGCGCCCCGGGCAGCACGGGCCCCGGAGACACCTACGGCTGAGGCCGCTTCCGGTGGTAGCTCGGGGTTGACACCCCGAAGCGCTGAGTGCCGCTGTGAGCCTCTTAGAGCCCCGGGCCGCATATGGGGAGTCGGTCGAGGCCGGTTCAGGACGGCACATGCGGACTCAGGTACCGGCAAACCCCCATCACTGTCGGCGCTACCGGTAGACTGGAAGCTAATCCCGCCCCACTTGTGGGACGCACCGAGCAACGCTGACTATCGCTGAACGACGCAGCCGCTCCGGCCACCGCCGGGTGCTTGGCTTGTGCTGTGCCAGAAAGGGCGCTTCGTGGCCGATTCCGGCAACCCCAACGAGAACATCCCGTCCACCGAGGCCCTGGCAGGAACCGCCGAGGCCTCAGCCACGGCGTACGACGCCAGCGCGATTACCGTCCTCGAGGGTCTGGACGCGGTCCGCAAGCGACCTGGCATGTACATCGGCTCGACCGGTGAGCGTGGCCTGCACCACCTGGTGCAGGAGGTCGTCGACAACTCCGTCGACGAGGCCCTGGCCGGTCACGCGGACACGATCGACGTCACGATCCTCGCCGACGGCGGCGTGCGCGTCATCGACAACGGCCGAGGCATCCCGGTCGGCATGCACCCCGTGGAGAAGAAGCCGGCCGTCGAGGTCGTGCTCACTGTGCTCCACGCGGGCGGCAAGTTCGGGGGCGGCGGCTACGCGGTCTCCGGTGGTCTGCACGGCGTCGGTGTCTCCGTGGTGAACGCGCTGTCCACCAAGCTCTCCGTCGAGATCAAGACGGACGGCTACCGCTGGACGCAGGACTACAAGAGCGGCGCCCCGACCGCACCGCTCGAGCGGCACGAAGCCACTCAGGAGACTGGCACCTCGGTCACCTTCTGGGCCGACGGCGACATCTTCGAGACCACCGTGTACTCCTTCGAGACGCTGGCACGGCGCTTCCAGGAGATGGCGTTCCTCAACAAGGGTTTGACGATCAAACTCACTGATGAGCGCGAGTCGGCGAAGGCGACGGCGGGTGCGGACTCGGCCGAGGCGACCGACGACGAGGCCGTCGAGGCCCGCACGGTCACGTACCACTACGAAGGCGGCATCGTCGACTTCGTGAAGTACCTCAACTCCCGCAAGGGCGAGGTCATTCACCCGACCGTCATCGACGTCGAGGCCGAGGACAAGGAGCGCATGCTCTCGGCCGAGATCGCGATGCAGTGGAACTCGCAGTACACCGAGGGCGTGTACTCCTTCGCGAACACGATCCACACGCACGAGGGCGGTACGCACGAAGAGGGCTTCAGGGCCGCGCTGACGGGTCTGGTCAACCGCTACGCGCGCGACAAGAAGCTGCTCCGCGAGAAGGACGACAACCTCACGGGTGAGGACATCCGCGAGGGTCTGACCGCGATCATCTCGGTGAAGCTGGGCGAGCCCCAGTTCGAGGGCCAGACGAAGACCAAGCTGGGCAACACGGAGGCGAAGACCTTCGTCCAGAAGGTCGTCCACGAGCACCTCACGGACTGGTTCGACCGCAATCCGAACGAGGCCGCGGACATCATCCGCAAGGGCATCCAGGCCGCCACGGCCCGTGTCGCCGCCCGCAAGGCGCGCGACCTGACTCGCCGCAAGGGCCTCCTGGAGTCGGCTTCCCTCCCCGGCAAGCTCAGCGACTGCCAGTCGAACGACCCGACGAAGTGCGAGATCTTCATCGTCGAGGGTGACTCCGCCGGTGGTTCGGCGAAGTCCGGCCGTGACCCGATGTACCAGGCGATCCTGCCCATCCGAGGCAAGATCCTGAACGTCGAGAAGGCGCGGATCGACAAGATCCTGCACAACCAGGAAGTCCAGGCCCTCATCTCGGCCTTCGGCACGGGCGTGCACGAGGACTTCGACATCGAGAAGCTCCGCTACCACAAGATCATCTTGATGGCGGACGCCGACGTCGACGGTCAGCACATCAACACGCTGCTCCTGACGTTCCTGTTCCGCTTCATGCGACCGCTCGTCGAGTCCGGGCACGTGTACCTCTCGCGGCCGCCGCTCTACAAGATCAAGTGGTCCCGTGACGACTTCCAGTACGCGTACTCGGACCGCGAGCGCGACGCCCTGATCGAGCTCGGCCGGCAGGCCGGCAAGCGCGTCAGGGACGACTCGGTCCAGCGCTTCAAGGGCCTCGGTGAGATGAACGCCGAGGAGCTGCGCGTCACGACCATGGACCAGGAGCACCGCGTGCTCGGCCAGGTGACTCTGGACGACGCGGCACAGGCCGACGACCTCTTCTCGGTGCTGATGGGCGAGGACGTCGAGGCACGGCGCTCGTTCATCCAGCGCAATGCCAAGGACGTTCGCTTCCTCGACATCTGAGTCGGCCCGTACAAGCCGCACCTCGAAAGGACTTTGACCAGCAATGGCCGACGAGAACACCCCGAAGCCCGAAGTGATCATCGAAGAGGAACCGATCGTTCCTGGCGTGGGCATGCGTGTCGAGCCCGTCGGGCTCGAGACGGAGATGCAGCGCTCGTATCTCGACTACGCGATGTCCGTCATCGTGTCCCGCGCGCTGCCGGACGTACGCGACGGTCTGAAGCCCGTCCACCGCCGCGTCCTGTACGCGATGTACGACGGCGGCTACCGCCCCGAGAAGGGCTTCTACAAGTGCGCCCGCGTCGTCGGCGACGTCATGGGTACGTACCACCCGCACGGCGACTCCTCCATCTACGACGCCCTGGTGCGCCTCGCCCAGCCGTGGTCGATGCGGATGCCGCTGGTGGACTCCAACGGCAACTTCGGCTCTCCGGGCAACGACCCGGCGGCCGCCATGCGCTACACCGAGTGCAAGATGGCGCCGCTGGCCATGGAGATGGTCCGTGACATCGACGAGGACACCGTCGACTTCACGGACAACTACGACGGCCGCAACCAGGAGCCGACGGTCCTGCCGGCGCGCTTCCCGAACCTGCTGATCAACGGCTCGGCGGGCATCGCGGTCGGCATGGCCACCAACATCCCGCCGCACAACCTCCGCGAGGTCGCGGCGGGCGCGCAGTGGGCGCTCGAGCACCCCGAGGCCTCGCACGAGGAGCTGCTCGACGCTCTTATCGAGCGCATCAAGGGCCCCGATTTCCCGACCGGCGCACTGGTAGTGGGCCGCAAGGGCATCGAGGAGGCGTACCGCACGGGCCGTGGCTCCATCACGATGCGCGCGGTCGTCGCGGTCGAGGAGATCCAGAACCGCCAGTGCCTGGTGGTCACCGAACTCCCGTACCAGACCAACCCCGACAACCTCGCGCAGAAGATCGCCGACCTGGTGAAGGACGGCAAGGTCGGCGGCATCGCCGACGTCCGCGACGAGTCGTCGTCGCGCACCGGCCAGCGCCTCGTCATCGTCCTGAAGCGGGACGCGGTCGCCAAGGTCGTCCTGAACAACCTCTACAAGCACACCGACCTGCAGTCGAACTTCAGCGCCAACATGCTGGCCCTGGTCGACGGTGTGCCGCGCACCCTCTCGCTGGACGCGTTCATCCGGCACTGGGTCACGCACCAGGTCGAGGTCATCGTCCGGCGTACGAAGTTCCGGCTGCGCAAGGCCGAGGAGCGGGCGCACATCCTGCGCGGCCTGCTCAAGGCCCTGGACGCCATCGACGAGGTCATCGCGCTCATCCGCGGCAGCCAGACCGTCGACATCGCGCGCGAGGGCCTGATGGGCCTGCTCTCGATCGACGAGATCCAGGCCAACGCCATCCTCGAGATGCAGCTGCGCCGGCTCGCCGCCCTGGAGCGCCAGAAGATCGTCGCCGAGCACGACGAACTCCAGGCGAAGATCAACGAGTACAACGCGATCCTGGCCTCGCCCGAGAAGCAGCGCCAGATCATCAGCGACGAGCTCGCGGCGATCGTCGACAAGTTCGGCGAGGATCGCCGGTCGGCGCTCGTGCCCTTCGACGGCGACATGTCCATGGAGGACCTGATCGCCGAAGAGGACATCGTCGTCACGATCACGCGCGGCGGCTACGTCAAGCGCACCAAGACGGACGACTACCGCTCGCAGAAGCGCGGCGGCAAGGGCGTGCGCGGCACGAAGCTCAAGGAAGACGACATCGTCGACCACTTCTTCGTGTCGACGACGCACCACTGGCTGCTGTTCTTCACCAACAAGGGCCGGGTGTACCGGGCGAAGGCGTACGAACTGCCGGACGCCGGACGCGACGCCCGTGGCCAGCACGTCGCGAACCTGCTCGCTTTCCAGCCGGACGAGCAGATCGCCGAGATCCTGGCGATCCGTGACTACGAGGCGGCGCCTTACCTGGTCCTCGCCACAAAGGGCGGCCTCGTAAAGAAGACGTCGCTCAAGGACTACGACTCGCCTCGCTCCGGTGGTGTCATCGCCATCAACCTCCGTGAGACGGACGACGGTTCGGACGACGAACTGATCGGGGCCGAGCTCGTGTCGGCCGAGGACGATCTTTTGCTGATCAGCAAGAAGGCTCAATCGATCAGGTTCACCGCAACGGACGATGCGCTGCGTCCCATGGGCCGTGCGACCTCGGGCGTCAAGGGAATGAGTTTCCGCGACGGCGACCAGCTCCTCTCGATGAATGTCGTCAGGCCCGGTACGTTCGTGTTCACCGCAACCGACGGTGGGTACGCGAAGCGCACCAACGTCGACGAGTACCGCGTCCAGGGTCGCGGTGGCCTCGGCATCAAGGCCGCCAAGATCGTGGAGGACCGCGGCGAACTCGTGGGCGCGCTGGTGACGGAGGAGACCGACGAGATCCTCGCCATCACCCTGGGCGGCGGTGTGATTCGTACGCGAGTCAACGAGGTCAGGGAGACGGGCCGTGACACCATGGGCGTCCAACTGATCAACCTGGGCAAGCGCGATGCCGTGGTCGGTATCGCTCGTAATGCCGAGGCCGGGCGCGAGGCGGAGGAAGTCGACGGCGACATCGTCGACGAATCGGCCGACGGCGAGCCGGCCGTCGGTACGGACGAGGGCACGGAGTCCACGGCCGAGTAGCGCAAGGAGAGAGTCATCGTGAGTGGAGCCACGGGCGCCGGAGCAAGTGGAACCGGCTCAGCCGGTACAGACGGTGTCCGTGGCTCCGCCACTGATTCTCACGACTCCGACGAGTCTCATGGATCCCAGGGGGGAACGGTGACGGACACCCGAGGGCCGCAGCCCGCTCAGTCCGCGCAGTACGACGGTGCGTACGCGGCCGGGGCGCAGGGAGCGGCGGGTGCGCTGCCCGGGGAGCGCCAGCCCCAGCAGCAGGCCTCCCAGCCGTACCACCCGCCGCAGGCGTACCAGCAGGGGTCTCAGACGGGTTCGGTGCGCAGGCCGCGCACCGGGGCGCGCACGACGCCGCGTACGCGCAAGGCGCGGCTGCGGGTGGCCAAGGCCGACCCGTGGTCGGTGATGAAGGTCAGCTTCCTGCTCTCCATCGCGCTCGGCATCTGCACGATCGTCGCGGCCGCCGTGCTGTGGATGGTCATGGACGCCATGGGCGTCTTCTCGACGGTGGGCGGCACGATCTCCGAGGCGACGGGCTCGAACGAGTCCAACGGCTTCGACCTGCAGTCCTTCCTGTCCCTGCCGCGCGTGCTGATGTTCACGACGATCATCGCGGTCATCGACGTCGTCCTGGCCACGGCCCTCGCGACGCTCGGCGCGTTCATCTACAACCTCTCCGCGGGCTTTGTGGGCGGCGTCGAGCTGACGCTCGCCGAGGACGAGTAGCCCCTCGGATCCGCCGTTCCCGGGCCCCGGAGCTATCGATTTTGGGACTGGCCCGGACGTGCGCTAATCTTCAGAGGTCAGCGCGCGGGACACACCGCAGCGCGGCGGGGCTATAGCTCAGTTGGTTAGAGCGCATCCCTGATAAGGATGAGGCCACAGGTTCAAATCCTGTTAGCCCCACAGACACGAAGACCCCCCACCCGGTTCGGGGGGGGGGGGTTTGGGTCCCGGTGGGCGTGTGTGCCGAAAACACCAAAAGCCGAACCAACCCGCCACCGGGTGCCGTAGGAGCTGTCGGGGTTCGGGGGCGGCGTTCTCGGGGGCTTCGGAGTACCGGTGTCCGACGCGGACGCGAAGACCCCCGGCTGAAACCAGCCGGGGGTCTTTGGTGAGGGGCTGTGGCTGCCGTGGGGGTTACGGCTCCGCGGCCAGGTCGCGTGGTTGGGCGTCGGTCTCGCGGTCCGTCTCGGTGTCGTTCGTGGGCAGGTGCCTGCAGCCGGGGGATGCTCCGTGTGCCTCGGCGCGGATGCGCTGTTTCATCGTGGGCGGCAAGGACCGTTCGTACTGGAGTCGCCAGTAGGCCGCCAGCGGTGAGGGGAGGGCCGTGGCGGTCTCGCAGGATTCCATGGCCTGCTGTGCCGGCGTCGTGGCCGCCGTGGCCGTCGTGGTGAATCCCAGCGCGGCGAAGAGCGCGAGGAAGGCGGTGATGAGGGTGGTCCACAGCTTCATGGCCTTGGTGCTGGTCACGGCGTCTCACTTTCGGGTTGGGCGATTTGCGTACTTTCCTCATGATGTGTATGTGGGGTCGAGAGTGGTGGACCGACGCTCGTGGCGCGTCGATGTTCTGATGAACACCACCCGGATGGCCGAAAAGGCCCCGGGAGGGGCCCGGGAGGGGCCTGAAATGGGGCCGCGAGCGGTGAATGTCACAGTGGGGCGGAGGGGCGGCCGGAGCGGCGGGGTCCGTTTCTACTGCTGTGTCCGGTGCGGCAGTTGGGGTGGATCCAGGTCACCGATCGGTATCGATCGGTGTGTATAGTCGGGCTCCAGAGGTCCCTTACGTCAAGAAAGACGAGGTCGCGCGGTGAAGAAGCTTCTCCTGGTCGCACTGGCCGCCATCGGCGGGCTCCTCGTGTACCGCCAGATCCAGGCGGATCGCGCCGAGCAGGATCTGTGGACGGAGGCGACTGACTCCGTGCCCACGGGTTCGTGAGTATCGACAACAGTCTCTTCACGAGGCCCCGGTCGCTGATGCGGCCGGGGCCTTGTGCTGTCCGGTTCCTGTGGGGGCGGGGTCCCGCAGGGGATTGATTTGCGTATGCAAGCTTGTTCCTTGCGTCAGCAAAGATTGTCGGGGCTGCGCGCGGGCATGAGTCGCCGGGACGACTGGGTCTCCGGGGAGGGGTGGCATCCAATGGGGCGGCTGGGCAGAGGCCGGGCGACGCTGGCCGCGGGAGCGGCGCTGTGCGCAGTGGCGGCACTGCCGGGACAGGCCGCGGCGGCGGGGGCGCCAGGGCCGTACGCCTACGCCGACGAGGCCGTGGCGGTCGACGGGGCGACGAGCAGTACGGGCAGTGCGGAACTGACGCCCGGATCGACGTACAAGAGCGCCATCACACGCGGGGGCAAGCTCTACTACCGGCTCGAACTCGACGCCGCACAAAGCGTGTACGTCTCGGCCACCGCTGTTCCGGGGCCCGGATCCAAGGTCGCCTACGGGGACGGCATCGAGGTGTCCCTGCAGGACGCGGACGGCAATGACTGCGACTCCGGAGACGCGCGTTTCGGTACGTCGCAGAGCCCACGGCCCGTCACTGCCTGGGCGGTGCGGACGATCGGCCCCGATGAGAACCGGTGCAAGCCGGCGGGCACGTACTACGTAGTGGTCGAGCGGAACAGCGATCCCGGATCCTCGGGGGAGAGCTGGGGCACGGAGCTGAGCGTCGTATCCGAGCCGGGGCTGGCCAAGGGTGCTCCCACGACGCCGCCCGAGTCCTGGAATTCCGCCGCGCCCGTGCCGCCGGGCGGTGAGCGTGAACGGCGTGCGGGCGGCACGAGCTTCAACGACGCCCGGGCGCTGCGGACGGGGGCCTGGGGCGACCGGATCAAGCCGGGGCAGACGCTCTTCTACCGCGTGCCTGTGGACTGGGGGCAGCAGGTCTCCGCCAGTGCCGAGCTGGGCAGTTCGAGCGGGGGCGGGGACGAGTACGTGACGTCGGCGCTCGTCATGTCGCTGTCCAATCCCGTACGCGCCAAGGTCGACGACGTGGACACGGCGTACGACGGCAAGCAGAAGTCCACCGCGCTGGACGCGCTGGCTCCTGTCGCGTACGAGAACCGCTATTCGCCCATCGACGACGTGGCCGGGATGCGGTTCGCCGGCTGGTACTACCTCTCGGTCCATCTCAACCCGCGGGTCGCCGGGCAGTTCGGCAAGGATCCGCTGGATCTGACGCTGCGGGTGAGCGTCGAGGGTGCGGCCAAGGCGGGGCCCGCGTACGCCGGATCGGCGCGGCCCGCGGACGAGTTCAGCGTCTCCGGCCAGGACGAGGAGGCCGCGGCTAGCGGCAGGACGGCTGCTGGGGACGAGGCTGGGGACGCGGCGGGGGGCGGCGACGGAATGAAGCTGGTCGCCGCCGGGGGATTCGGCGGCGGTGCCGTGCTGCTCGCCGTGCTCGGCGTGTGGACGCTGGTCGCTCGGCGGCGGGCCACTGCTTCATCCGCGGGGGCGGGTGCGTCGGCTGGGACGCCTTCGCAGTACGGGCCGCCACCGGCTTGGTAGTTGGGGCTGTGAGAGCGCTGCGGCGGGCTGGAGGGGGCGGGGCCTGAGCGTGGCGCCGAGCCCGGCGTACATCAGATCTGGGTCAGGGCCCAGATGCCCACCGCGAAGCACGCCAGCGCGGCGAGCAGCATCGGGATCGCCACCTTTGCGGGCGGTCCCGGCCGCCGCTGCGGAACTGGTCGGCTCTGGAGCGGAACCTGCGGGACGTGAGCGGTGTATGGATGAGTAGGGGTGTAAGTCCCGTGCACGGCGGACGCCATGGCCCGTGAGGGGTCTTGAGCCGCAGCAGCCTGGTGGGGGGAGGGATCGTGCGTGAGCTGATGTGGGGGCGCCTGCGGCGGCTGTGCCGCGTACTGGGGCCGGCTTTGCGAGGGGTGTGGCTGCTGTCCCTGCTGCTGTCCCTGTGGCGTCAGCCGCTGCCCCTGCGATGCCGGTTGCTGTCCCAGCGGCACGTGCTGCGCCGCCGGGGTCGGTGCGGCTGTCGGCGGCGGTGGTGTGGGATCGAAAGGCGGTGGTGTGAGGTCGAACGGTGGTGGCGTCGGCTCGAATGGCGGCGGCGTGGGGGCCGACGGCGGTGGCGTCGGGGCATCGGGCGGCGGGGGCAGGTGGAAGCCTCCGCTCGCCGAGGAGCTGCCCGTATCCGGCAAAGGAGGGTGCGGGGGCGGTACGGGGGTCGGGGCGAGGCCCAGTTGTGGCCCGGCGCTGCGGGCCTGCGTGAGCGGGCCGTTCGGGCCGAACCCCAGGGGGAGCGGGCCCAGTTGGTCGAAGACCTCCACCAGCTCGTCGTCGGGCCCCGGCTCGGGAAGCAGCTCGATGGCCGAGGCCAACGCCTTGCGCGCACCGGTGGCCGTGCGGAACCGCGCCTGCGGATCCGGCTGCAGCAGCATGGCGACGACCTGCCACAGCGGCTCAGGGACGCCCTGCGGGGCCCCTGGCGTGCCGTGCGCGGCAAAGTGCTCGATCAGCGCCTTGGAGTCCGGCCTGGCCCCCTCGAGGAGATACAGCGCCACGAGGCCGACGGCGAAGAGATCGGCGGTGAAGTCCGGCTCGGCACCCATCATCTGCTCGGGCGCGAAGTAACCGGGCGTGCCCACCACATAGTTGGTCTCGGTCAGCCGTGGCTCGCCCAGGCGCATCGAGATGCCGAAGTCGGAGAGCCGCAGATGCGGACGCCCAACTCCGGTGGCCTCGAGCAGGATGTTGGCCGGCTTGATGTCACGGTGCACGACCCCCTCGGCGTGCACGGCGGCAAGGCCTGCGAGCAGCTGGTCGAGCAGCGTGCAGGACAGGTGTGGCGGCAGCGGGCCGTAGTCCCCGACCAGATGGGCCAGCGAGCCGCCGGCGACCAGGGCCATGGTGAACAGGACCTTGTCGTCGTCGGCGGCCCAGCTGGCGGGCGCGAGCACATGGGGGTGGTCGATCCGGAGCGCCTGTTCCCGCACGAAGCGCAACAGCGTGTGCGCGTCGCTCTGTTGCAGGACTTTGGCGGCCACATATCTGCGCCGCCGGTGGTCCCAGGCGCGCCAGACCGCGCCGGCTCCCCCACGTCCGATCGGGTCGACCAGTTCGTACCGGCCGGCGAAGACCTCACCCATGGTCGCGCATCGCTCCCCCTCCGGGCCGCCCGGTGGCCCGGCCGACGGCTCAGCTCTGGTGCGCCTCGTAGTGGGCGACCGCGTCCGCGGTGCGTCCGGCGCCGTACACCCGGAGGAACTCTGCCAGTTCCGGGTGGGTCGGGGCGAGGGCGTCCGCGGCATCGATGATGTCGCCGGCCGCCGCCACCGAACGCAGCAGCGACTGGATCTCGCGCACCACGCGCTTGACCGTGGGAGCGCCCGAACTCGCCGTCGACTGGGAGGTGTTGGTCAGTACGGAGCCGCCCTGGGACTTCTTGATCTCGTCCATGCGGTCGGTCGCCTCCGCGGCGCTGACGCTGCCGTCGGCGACCTGGCCCGCGAGCTCCTGGAGGAGCTGGACGCGCTGGACGACCGCGGGGTTGCCGATCTTGGCGCGCTGACCGCTCATCAGCTGGGACAGCATGGGCGCCGACAGACCGAGGACGCCGGCGAGGCGCGCCTGGTTGAGGCCCAGATCATCGATGAGACGGCGGAAGAGCGCCCCCAGCGGCTCTCCGTACCAGTTCCGCTGGAGCTCCCGAGCTCTCGCGGTTGTCTCTTGTTGTGCGGCGTCCATTGCGTCTCCCCATCGCTTCCCCAAAAAACCGTGGGTCGCTGCCGCCAACCACGCCCAACCTCGTAAGGAGCGTGGTCGTTAACCCGGACCCCCCAACCTATTGCGAGATACGGGGGGTGACCCGGTACT
>NZ_JBHYIG010000146.1:0-23896 GCF_042740015.1 Streptomyces sp. NPDC059037 | reverse complement strand
GGGGGGGGGTGTCTGGGCGGGGGGGGGTGTTGTGGGGGGGGGGGGTTTTTGGGTGGGGGGGGGGGGGGGGGGGGGGGGGGGGGGCGCCCCCCCCCCCCCGGGGGGGGGGGGGGGGGGGGGGGTGGGTCGGCCGGCCCCCCTGGGCGCCGCACGAGACCGCCGACACCCAGGCCCAGTACCTCTGGTACTCCACCGACAAGGGCCGCACCTTCAAGAACCACGGCACCGATCCGGCCGTCCCCAACCCGGGCGTGAAGGACTTCCGCGACCCCAAGGTGATCCGGGACGAGGAGCGCGGCCGCTGGGTGATGGTGCTCGCCGAGCACACCAAGGTCGGCTTCTACCACTCCGCGAACCTCAAGGACTGGACGTACGCCGGCGGCTTCGTGAAGGAGGGCATCGGCGTCCTGGAGTGCCCCGACCTGTTCCGCATCACCACCGCCGAGGGCACCGTGAAGTGGGTGCTCGGGGTCAGCGCCAACGGCAAGGCGTCCGGTCTGCCCAACACCTACGCGTACTGGACCGGCGAGTTCGACGGCACCACGTTCGCGCCCGACGCGGCGGACCCGCAGTGGCTGGACCACGGCTTCGACTGGTACGGCGCCGTCACCTTCGAGAAGCACGCCGCGGACGGCGCCGTCGACCCGGCCGTCCGCCACGCGGTCGGCTGGCTCAACAACTGGGACTACGCCAACACCACTCCGACCATCGACTCCGACGGCTTCAACGGCACGGACTCGGTCGTCCGCGAGATCACCCTGCGCCGCGCCGCGTCGGGCACCCACTACCTGGCGTCCCGCCCCGTCCGGGCCCTGGACCAGCACGTCGCACGGACCGTCGACCTCGGCGACGTGACGGTCGAAGGGCACCTGGTCCTCGACTACACGGGTACGGCGTACGAGCTGTCCACCGAGGTCACCTGGGACCGGCTCACCGGCGTGGGCGTCCAGCTGCGCAGGTCCGCCGACGGCAGCCGGCACATCGACGCGGGTGTGTACGGCGACTACGGGTTCGTGAACCGCCGGGGCGCCGCCAACCCCGACGCCTCCGGCAAGTGGCAGGAGAGCAGGACCCCCTTCGACGCGTCGGCCCACAAGGTCACGTTGCGCGTCCTGGTCGACCGCACCTCGGTCGAGGTCTTCTTCGACGACGGGCGGCACACCCACTCGATGGAGGCGTTCCCCTACCTCACGGACACCCGGCTCGCGCTGTTCACGATCGACGGCGCGGCGGTCTTCAGGAACACCGTGATCCGGGAGTTCACCGTCTGAGCGGTCACGAGGTCACGCCGTGCCGCGCTGCTGCGGGATCAGGCTCGGCGGCAGCTCGCCCTGCTGCACGTTCACCGTCCTGACCGGCGACGGGACGCGGATGCCCTCGGCGCGGTAGCGCTGGTGGAGCTGCTTGATGAACTCGTGCTTGATGCGGTACTGGTCGCTGAACTCGCCGACGCCCAGGATCACCGTGAAGCTGATCCTGGAGTCGCCGAACGTGTGGAAGCGGACGGCCGGTTCATGCTCCGGGAGGGCGCCGTCGACGTCCTTCATGACGTTCTCCACGACCTCCGTCGTGACGCGTTCGACGTGCTCCAGGTCGCTGTCGTAGCTGACGCCGACCTGCACCATGATGGACAGGTCCTGCTCGGGGCGGCTGAAGTTGGTCATGTTGGTGCCCGCGAGCTGGGCGTTGGGGATGATGACGAGGTTGTTCGACAGCTGACGCACCACCGTGTTGCGCCAGTTGATGTCGACGACGTAGCCCTCCTCACCGCTGCTGAGCCGGATGTAGTCGCCGGGCTGCACCGTCTTCGCCGCGAGGATGTGTACGCCCGCGAAGAGGTTGGCCAGGGTGTCCTGGAGGGCCAGGGCGACCGCGAGACCGCCCACGCCGAGCGCGGTGAGCAGCGGGGCAATGGAGACGCCGAGCGTCTGCAGGACGACGAGGAACCCGATCGCGAGGACCACGACGCGGGTGATGTTCACAAAGATCGTCGCCGAGCCCGCCACTCCGGAGCGGGACTGGGCGAGGGACTTCACGAGGCGGGTGACCACGCGGGCCGCCGTCAGGGTCGCCGCGAGGACGAGCAGCGCGGTCAGCGTCATCGTGACGTTGCGGCCGGTCCTGGGGGTGAGCGGGAGCGCCGCCGCTGCGACCGCCGCGCCGGCGGTTATCGCCGCGCAGGGGACCAGGGTGCGTACGGCGTCGACGATGATGTCATCGCCGCTCCAGCGGGTCCTGCTGGCCCGTTCGCCCAGCCAGCGCAGGATGACGCGCAGCAGCAGGCCCGCCGCGATGCCTGCGGCCACCGCGATGCCGGCGGCGATCAGGTCGTGCCATGTGAGGGCTCGCTCCATCAGTTCATTCTCCAGGTTGTGCGGGCGCGCCGGACGTATGTTCGCGTCCGGCGTCGCGAGCGTCATCCTGCCCCATCGGCACACCGCGGCCGCCCGGGGGCCCGCACCAAGCCTGCCGTCAACTCACCAGACGCAGGGCGATGTCCGACATTCCGATGCGGACGCTCTGACCCCAGGTCAGTTCGAGCGCGTCGCTCTCCACCCCGTCACCGAAGGCCACCAGGCGGTCCGACTCGACGGTGACGCGCAGCCGCTCGGCCGCCGCGAGGACCCCCTCCACCCGGGAGGTCCCGGTCGCGGGCGACGGCCACGCCTCCCGCACGAACCAGATGAGCCGCTGCTCGGCGGGTCCCGGCAGCGGCAGTGCGCTCCCGCTCTGCTGCCACAGCGAGCGCAGCCAGCCGGTGGCGCCGGTCCCGGTGCCGACCAGGACACCGGAGGAGGCCTGCGCCTCGGGGGTTGCCGTGTCGGTGTCCGGGCCGATGCGGTAGCGGGCGGTCTGGTGTCCCGGCGGGCCGAGGTAGATCTCGTTGAGGGCGAGCAGCCGCTGGGTGTCGTCGGACACGGCCTGGACCATGGTGAGTTCGTCCACGCCCGCCCCGGGTACGAGCGCCGCGGCGAGGAGCTTGGCGGCGTCCGCGCCCCGGTGGCGTACGAGAACCCCGGGATTGCGGCCGGGTTCGGTGTCGATGCCGATGACCGGCTGCCCGGCGAGATACTTCGCCGCGTTGGCGACGAGGCCGTCCTGCCCGACGACCACCACGACGTCCTCGGGTCCGAAGAGGAAACGGTCGAGGTCGGCGCGCTCCACCCGCGCCCGCCGCCACCGCGCGGGTACGGCGGCCGCCACTTCGGCGAGTGTCCGGTGCGTACGGTGATGCCGCTCGGCCACCTCCTGGATGCTCCGGCCGCGCGACGCGAGGAAGAACTCGGCCTGCCCGTGGGTGCCGTGCCGGGCGAGCAACTCCTCGTACTCGGTGGTGCGATGGACCAGGACCGCGCGCGGCGCGAGGCTCATGGGCGTTCACCGGCGCCGTGCCCCAGCTTGGCGAGCAGGCCCGTCAGGACGTCGGGGGAGAGGGTGAGGCTCTCGATGCGGGGGACGTTCTCGGCGAGCCGGGTCGCGGCCAGCGCGTGCAGGGTGGCCGCGTCCACCGCGGAGTGCGCGGCGAGCCAGGCGGCCTGGGCCGCGGCCTTCGCCTCGCCGATGGTGCGCGCCGACTCGGCCTCGGCGCGGGCGAGGCGCTCGGTGCGCTCGGCCTCCGCCTGCGCGCGCACGGCGTCCGCCGCCGCGTTCTCCTCGGCCTCACGGCGGGCGTTGGTGCCGCGCTGCTCCACCAACTCCTCTTCCTGGCGGGCCAGTTCGATGCGGCTGGTGAGCTCGTTCTCCGCGATGGCCTTCTCCCGCTGGACGGCCACGGCCCGCCGTTCGTACGTCGCCCGGTCCGCCTCCTGCTGGATCCGCTCACGCGCCGGGGTGCGCAGCGCCCGCTCCACCTCGGGCTCGGGTCGGATCGCGACGACGCGGACGGCCACCACCTCGATGCCGGTGGCGGGCAGCCGGGGCTCCCCGGCGAGCCCCTCGGAGATCCGCTCGCGGACCGAGGTCACGCCGTCGGCGAGCGCATCGGACAGCGGCGTGCGGGCCAGCACGTCGAGGGCGTTCTGCTGGGCGGACTCCGTGAGCAGGGCGGCGAGTTGCTCAAGGGGCGCCCCGCGCCAGGCTCCGGTCCCGGGGTCGACCGCGAAGTCGACGCGGGCCGCCGCGAGCGCCGGATCGCTGATCCGGTACGTCACCGTGGCCTGCACGGTGACGTCCTGGAAATCGGCCGTGCGCGCATGGAAGGCGACCGCCAACTCCCGGTCGTCGACCGGTACTTCGGAGATCGCCGCGCTGAGCGCACGGAACCAGAAACTCAGGCCGGGCCCGTCGTGGACAAGCCGGCCGCGCTTGTGGAGGCGGATGTGGGCGGTGGGCGCGGAGCGCAGATGGTGCAGCCACAGACGCCTGGTGATGTCGGCCATGATGGAATCCCTCCCCGTTCTCGTCGCATCGACGATATGGGGTGATCCTGCTTATCGTCAAGGAGATGAAAACAGGGAGGGTGATGAAGGCGATGGGCTACCGCTTGCGGCCCACCCCCGCGTACAGCGGCACCGGAGTCCCGTCCCTGACCTCGTCCACGCCGAGCTCCGGATGCCAGTCCGGCAGCCACGCGAGGCCGGGGGCGACAAGCTCGAAGCCCGCGAAGAACCGCTCCACCTCCGCGCGCGAACGCGGCACGAGCGTGACGCCGCCCGCCTTGTACGTCTCCACCGCCTGCCGTGTCCGCTCCGGATCGAAGTCGCCCGCCATCTGGGACAGGACCAGATGGCTGCCCGGCGCGAGCGCGGCCATGAGCCGCTCCACGATGTCGTACGCGCCGTCGTCGTCGCTGATGAAGTGCATCAGCGAGATCAGTGACAGCGCGCAGGGCCGGCCGAAGTCCAGTACGCCGGCGGCCTGTTCGAGGATGGCGGCCGGGTCGCGCACGTCCGCCTTGAGGAACTCCGTGGCGCCCTCCGGGGTCCCGGTGAGCAGTGCCTCCGCGTGGGCGAGGACGATCGGGTCGTTGTCCACGTACACGACGCGCGCCTCGGGCGCCGCCGACTGGGCGATGCGGTGGAGGTTGGGTTCGGTGGGGATGCCGCTGCCGATGTCCAGGAACTGGCGCATCCCGGCCGCCTGAGCCAGGTGCCGCGTGGCGCGCTGCATGAACCAACGGTTGTGCTGCGCACAGTACTTGGTCGCCGGTTCGAGGGACATGATCTGCCGGCCCAGTTCCTCGTCCACCGGGTAGTTGTCCCTCCCGCCCAGGAACCAGTCGTAGACCCGGGCGGGGTGCGGCTTGCTGGTGTCGATCGTCTCTGTGCCGACGGGCGGGATCGCAGCCATGCGTCAACTCCCTTGAAGGCAGCGGGCATTCGGACATACCCGCATATGACTGACGGGTACGCCCAGCCATCGTGCACAGGACGGTGCACCGCCCTCAAGCGACAATCGGGCCGCGCAGCAGACTTCCCGCGCCCGGCACGACAGGTGGCAGATTCAGCTCGGTGAGGATCCGGTACGCCGTCGCGGTGGCCGCCGTCAGGACGGGCAGTCCCGCGGCGTCCTCCACCGCCTGGACCGAGGCCAGCGACGGCATCTGCACACACGCGGAGAGGACGAGCGCGTCGGCGCGGCTCAGGTCGAGGCGCTTGAAGTGCTCGCGCAGATCGGCGGGATCCAGACGGGCGACGGCCAGATTGTCCGGCACCTGAAGGCTGAGAGCGTCCACCACCTCCACGCCCGCGTCCTCGATGTAGTCGACCACCAGCCGGGTCAGCGGCTTCATGTACGGAGTGACGATCGCGACCCGGGACGCGCCGAGCGCCTTGATCCCGTCGAGCAGCGCGCCGGCGCTGGAGATGACCGGCGCCGACGCGCCCTCGGACCGCAGCGCGGCGGAGATCTCGTCCTCCGCCACGCAGTGGTGTCCAGGGCCCTGCGCCATGATCGCGACGAGACAGGCGGTGGCGACCACGTCGGGCCTGGCGTCGGCGAGTTCGAGCGCCGCGCGCTCGGTCTGCGCGTTCATCGCCGTCAGCTGCTCGGGCGTCACATGCTTCATCCGCATCCGGCTGCTGTGGAAGACGAACCGATCCTGCGGGGCCACGGACTCGCGCTCGCGCAGCATGCGCGGCAGCTCCGTCTCCATCGTCAGGTTCGAGCTGGGCACGATCATGCCGATGTGGTGGTCGGTCGCGGTCGTCGCCTGCATTGCCACGGGTTCCTCCGGTGTCTCCCGTACGCCGATGCGTACGGCTATGAGTCCTCGGCAAGCCCCTCCCAGTGATCGGCGAGGGACGTGAGGAGTTGCATGACCTCTTCGCACCGCTCCTCACCGAACGGCTCCAGGAGCCGCTGGTCGAGTTCGCGGGCACGACGGTTGGATTCGCGGAGGGTGCGTTCACCCTCCTCGGTCAGATAGAGCAGCTTGCGGCGGCCGTCCTCGGCGGCCGTCCTGCGCAGGATCAGCCCCCGGTTCTCCAGGCGCCGTGCCACGTCCGCCATCGTCGACGTGTCCAGGGCCACCGCCGACGCCATGGACCGCTGGTCATGTCCCGGCGAGGCGTCCACGGCCGTGAGCACCGCGAACTGCGGGCCGGTCAGCGTCGGGTCGACCGCACGGATCCAGACCGCGAGATACGCCTGGTACAGGCGCCGGACCTGGTAGCCGGGCGCAGCCGTGAGGGCGGCGGGCGGCCCGGGCTGCGGGTGCGTTGATGTGGAGGATTCGTCAGCCATGGGGCCCACTTAAGCACGGGGGTTGATCGCTTCGGTCGGTCAGGTCAGCATCGGGCGCAAGGCCTCGCGGAGGGCGGCGACGGCCGCCGGCGGGTTGTCCCAGAACAGCATGTGGCCCGCGTCGGGGATCTCGGAGAGGACGGCCGACGGGAGCAGCCGCGCCGCCTCGCCGGCGCCCGCCGCCGTGACGACGGGGCTGTCCGCGCCGTACAGCAGCGCCGTCGGACCGGGCACGGAAGGCCACCAGTCGAAGAAGTCCTCGGTCTCGAAGCCGCGGTGCGTCGCCGCGATCGCCTCCTCGTCGCAGCCGGCCAGCCAGCGGGCCCGCAGCTCCTGTTCCCTGCGGGGCCAGCGCGGCCAGGACAGGGCCACCTCGTCGGCGTCCGTGCCGCGCCGCGCCTGGGCGAGCTGGTCGAGGAAGGCCCCCAGGGGCGTCGGGTAGGGGCCGAGTCCGGGCCCGCTCATCGGCGGGTCGCCGAGCACCGTGCCGCGCGGCGCCACCTTGCCGCGGACCGCGGTGACCGCGGCGATCCGCGCGCCCATGGAGTGCCCGAACAGCACGGGACGTTCGAGACCGAGCCCGGTCACGACGGCTTCGGCGTCCTCGGCGTACTCCTCCAGGGTGTAGGAGCCGCCGCCGTCGGAGAGCCCTCGACCGCGCACGTCGAGGACCAACGGCCGTACAAGATCGGTGAGTTCACGTGCCACGAAGTCCATCGTGACGGCCGGGCTCGTGATGCCGGGCAGGATGAGGAGCGGGGTGCCGTCGCCGCCGTAGTCGAGGACGTGCAGCCGGGTGGTCCCCGAGCGGACCCAGCGTCCGGTGGCGGGAAGGCCGGCGAGGTCGGCGAGCGCCGCCTGCGGAAGACAGCGGTCGTGCGGGGTGCTCATGCGGGGGTCCTCCCGGTGAGGGCGGCGAGGTAGTCGGTGGCTTCCTTGAGGTCGATGACGTCCCCGTACTTGGCCTGGATGTCGAAGAGGCTCGCCTCGTGCGGTCCATCGGCGCGGTCGCCCACACACTCACGCGGTACGAGGACGGAGAACCCGCTCTGCACGGCGTCGACCGCCGACGCCCGCACACAGCCGCTGGTCGTCGCCCCGCACACCAGCAGCGTGTCGCAGCCGATTCCGGTGAGCAGGGCGGCGAGTGAGGTACCGAAGAACGCCGAAGCGCCCTTCTTCACCACCATCAAGTCCCCTTCCTCGTACGGCAGTCGGGGATCGAGCGCGACTTCGTCGCTGCCCTCGATCAGCGACCGCATGCCCTGTGCCTTGTGCAGCCAGGTCACCGCGTCGCCCGCGGCCTCGGCGGGCGTGTAGGCGATCGCGGTGAAGATCACAGGCACCCCGGCCGGACGGCCGCTCCCGATCAACTCCCCGACCGCACCCACCACTTCGGTCAGATCCGCACCCGAGGGGAAGCCCTCCTCGGTGAAGCCCCGCGTGAGGTCGACGACGAGGATCGCGGGTCGGCCGCCGCGGCGGACGGGAGCGCCGAATCCGGCCCGTTCGTAGGTACGTTCCGTCTCCTGGCCGTAGTTCACGAGCTCCTCCCAGGTGCGCGCAGGGCCCGCAGCTCCCGTGCCTGCGCGCCCAGCCGGCCCAGGAGCCAGCCCTCGAAGACGCCGAAGGCGAAGGCTCCGGCGACGAGGCCGTACTTGGCGGCGGCGGGGCCGATGAGCAGGGACAGGCCGTCGAGTTCCGAGTCCGCGGGCACCGCGGGGCGGCCGGCGCCGAGAGCCACGGAGGGCAGGGACGCGGCGGCCGGTGAACGGTCCTGGTCGAGCAGACTGCCCAGGTTCTGGGCGAACTGCTGCAGGATCCGGTCGGACACCGTGGCGATCGCGCCCTTCCCGAACTGGGCGATCCTGCCCCGGATCACCAGATCCGTGGAGAGCTGGAGCAGCGCGCCCTCGGCGGCCGCGAGCACCTCAAGGGCGACCTCGGCCTCCGCGTCACCGCTCCCGTGGGCGTCGGCCCCCCGCGCCTGGACCCGCAGCCGCCGTTCCGTCGGGTCGACCTCCAGGAAGCGGACCGAGCCCGCGTACGCGGCGCTGATCGGGCCGACCTTGATCTTCACGGAGCCTCGCCAGGTGTCTCCGTCGCGTCCGTCGAGCGCGGCGCCCGGCATGCACGAGGCGACCCGCTCGACGTCGTTCATCAGGGTGAAGACCTCGTCGGGCGAGGCCTTCACCGGTACCGAGTTGGTGAGCTGCATCAGGACTCCTTGGGTCCGCGGGCACAGCGCCGGGCGACGGCGCACCCGTCGATCGCCTCGACGATGGTCTGGTAGCCGGTGCACCGGCAGAGGTTGGCGGCGACGACCTCGCGTATCTCGTCCTTGGTCGCCTCGGGGCGCTCGGCGAGGAACCCCTCGGCGAGCATCAGGAAGCCCGGGGTGCAGAAACCGCACTGGAGACCGTGGTGTTCGCTGAACGACCTTTGCAGATCGTTCAGTTCGCCGCCGTCCGCGAGCGATTCGACGGTACGGATCCGGGCGCCCTCGGCCTGCGCCGCGAACATCAGGCACGCCCGTGCGGGCCGGTCGTCCACCAGGACCGTGCACGCGCCGCAGATGCCGTGCTCGCAGCCGACATGGGTGCCGGTGAGCCGCAGGTCGTGGCGGAGCACGTCGACGAGGGTGCGCCGGGGTTCGGTGATCACCTCGTGCTGCTCGCCGTTGACGTCGAGGGTCAGCAGGAGCACGTCGGTGGTGTTGCCGGTGTCGGTCATCGGGAGAGCTCCAGGTTCAGGGCGCGGTGCACCGTCTCCGGCGTGATGGGGGTGTGGTCGAGCTCCACGCCCGTGGGGCGCAGGGCGTCGTTGACGGCGTTGAGCACGGCGGCCGGCGCCCCGATGGTGCCGCCCTCGCCCGCGCCCTTCGCGCCGGTCTCGGTGAACGCGCAGGGCGTTTCGAGGTGGTGGATGAGCACGTCGGGGATCTCGTGCGCGGTGGGCACCTTGTAGTCCATGAAGCTGGTCGCCGACGGCTCGCCCTGCGCGTCGTACGTCACCTGCTCGAAGAGCGCGCCCGCGATGCCCTGCGCGATGCCGCCCCGGCACTGCCCCTCCACGACCTGCGGGTTGATGGCGACACCGCAGTCCTCGACGCAGACGTAACGCAGGATCTCCACCTGTCCGGTGCCTTCGTGGAGTTCGACGACGACGCCGTGGGTGGCGTTGGAGAAGGTGCCGTCGCCCAGGACGTCGAAGGTGGCGGTCGCCGTGAGCCCCGGCTCGATGTCCTTGGGCAGCAACTGCGCCTGGAGGTAGGCGACATCGGCGATCTCCTCGTACGTGAGGACCCTGCCGTCACGGTGCCTTGCGCGCCCCGCCGCGAGCTCCACCTCCTCCGGTCCGGTCTCCCACCGCGCCGCCGCGATCCGGCGCAGCTTCTCGCCGAGCTTCGCCGCGGCGACCCGCACCGCGCTGCCGCCGATGGTGATGGAGCGGCTCGCGAAGGTCCCGAAGCCGTAGGCGACACGGTCCGTGTCGCCCTGATGGAGCCTCACCTTGCCGATGTCCAGGCCGAGTTCATCGGCGACGATCTGGGCCATGGTCGTCTCGTGGCTCTGCCCGTGGCTCATGGTGCCGGTGGTGACGGTCACCGCGCCGGTGGTGTCCATCCGCACCTCGGAGATGTCGAAGCCGGGGACGACCCGCATCTTGCGCTGCGCGAAGGCCGCCGAGCCGTAGCCCGTGCGTTCGCTGAAGCAGGAGTAGCCGATGCCGATGTGGCGTCCCTCGGCCGCCGCCGCGGACCGTTTCTCGTACCAGCCCTCGTCCTTGACGAGCCGCTCGCACAGATTCAGCGACTCCAGATAGGAGCCCGGGTCGTACGTGATGTTGTTGACGCCTGTGTACGGGAACTCGGTGATGACGTTGCGGCGCCTGATCTCGACCGCGTCCAGGCCCAGTTCACGTGCGGCCCGCTCGAAGAGCCGCTCCATCACCATCACGTACTGCGGCCGGCTCACCCCCCGATAGGGCGCGGTCGGCGCCTTGTTGGTGGTGACCGCGCGGCCGCGCACCCGGTAGGCGGGCACCTTGTAGACGCCGGGCATCTCCGCGGAGGCCATCAGCGGCTCGATGCCCGCCGTGAACGGATAGCAGGAGTACGCGCCCATGTCGCACACCACGTCGGCGTCGAGCCCGAGGATCCTGCCCTCCGCGTCGAAGGCCGCACGCACGTCGTAGTGCTGCTCGCGGGCGAGGAACGACGCGGACAGGGCGTCCTTGCGGTCCTCGATCCACTTCACCGGTCTGCGCAGCCGCAGCGCCGCCGCCGCGGCGGCGATCTCCTCGCGCCCGACCACGCACTTCTGGCCGAAGCCGCCGCCCATGTCGGGCACGACGACACGGACCGCGCGCTCGTCGAGACGCAGGCATCCCGCGGCCACCGTCCGCACCAGGTGCGGGACTTGGGTGCAGGTCTGCACGACGAGCTGTTCCTCGCGGTCGTCCCAGTGGGCGACGGCGCCCCGTGTCTCCAGCGGCAGTGCGTTCTGCCGTCCGGTCCGCGACTCGACGTGGACGACGTGGGCGGCGGTGTCGAAGATCTCGTCGATGCCGTCCGTGGCGAACAGCGAGACGTCCACCAGGGTGTTGCGCGCCGCCTCGTCATGGACCAGGGGAGCACCGGCCGCCAGGGCCTGCGCCTCGGACGTGACCGGCGGCAGCACGGCATAGGCGACCTTGGCCGCTTCCAGGCCGTCCTCGGCGGCGTACGCGTCACGCGCCACCACGATCGCGACGGGCTCCCCGACATAGCGCACCCGGTCACGGGCCAGGACCGGCATCGCGGTCGGCACGAACTCCGTGAGCGGACGCCCCAGTTGGGCGGTGATGTCGGTCAGGTCCAGGTCGTCGGCGGTGAACGCCGCCACGACGCCCGGCACTTCACGTACGGCGGTCAGATCGATCGACGTGATCTCGCCGTGCGCGACGGTGCTGCGGACGAACTGGGCGTGCAGCATGCCGGGGAGTGCGATGTCGTCTACGAAGCGCCCGCGTCCGGTGAGCAGCCGGGGGTCCTCACGTCGTGCGACGGACCGGCCGATCAACTGCCGGTCGTTCACTGGTTGGTTCATCGGCTGGTCGCCTCCTCGCAGACGTGCGGGACGCATGTGCGGACGGGGTGTTTGCGGTAGTGGGTGTTGCCGGACGTGTCGGCCGGGGGATTCACGGCTTGGGCTGCGGCGGTCGGGTGCTCGGTGAACCGGCCGCGCCGGGTGAGTGCCTTCGCCGGCTCGTTCACCGGGACATCGCCTCCTCACAGGCGCGCTGGACCAGCGTTCGGACGAGCTGCTTGCGGTAGTGGGTGCTGCCGGACGCGTCCGCCGGGGGATCGACGGCATCGGACGCCGCGGCGGCGCACTCGGCGAAGGAGCCGCCGCCCGCGAGGACGGCCTCCGCCTCCGGGACCCGCATCACCGCGGCGGCCACCCCGCCGAGCGCCACCCGCCCGCCGCGCACCGTGCCGCCCTCGACGTCGAGGTCCACGGCGGCGGACACCAGGGCGAAGTCCCCCTGCCGCTCGGCGAATTCGGTGAGCGCGGCATGCGGCGCCGGGCGCGGGAAGACGATCTCCACGAGGATCTCGTCGAAGTCGAGCGCGGTCGTGTAGTAGCCGAGGAAGAAGTCACCGGCCGCGATCCTGCGCTCGCCGCGCGGCCCGCGCACCACGAACTCGGCGTCGAGCGCCAGCGCGAGCAGGCACCACTCCGCGGTGGCGTCGGCGTGCGCGATGCTGCCGCCGACGGTGCCACGCGTACGGATCGGCAGATGCCCGATCCACCGCATGGCGTCGCGCAGCACCCCGAAGTCCGCCCCGAGCCGCCCCGCCGGGTCGCGCTCCACCGTGTGATGGGTGGTGAGCGAGCCGATATGCAGCCCGCCCCCGGCATCCGTGCGCAGCCGGTCGAGTTCCCGCAGGCCGCCTATGTCGACCAGGTGCCGGGGCCGGGCGAGCCGGAAGTTCATCATCGCGACCAGACTCTGGCCGCCGGCCACGACCTTGGCGTCGTCACCCAGCTCGGCGAGCAGCCGTGTCGCGCCGTCCAGGTCGCGGGCCCGGTGGTAGGCGAAGGGGGCGGGCTTCATGGTCCTCCTGTCGTACGTACGGTGCGTGCGGGCGCCGGTCAGAGCGCCGCTTGCTCGGTGACCGGAAGGGGCGGTGCGGCCGCCGGGGGCTCCTCCTCGCCGTCCAGGGCACGCCCGTTGGTCTCCGGGGCCGCCACCGCCATCCAGCCGACGGCCACCAGGACGGCCCCGCCGAGCACGGCGAACGTCAGCGGAAGCCCGAGCACCGGCCACATCACCGAACCGAAGAGCAGCGGCGCGAACCCGGTGAGCGCCCGGCTGACCGAGGACGCCCAGCCGAAGCCGCTGGCCCGCAGGGGAGTGGGGTAGAGCTCGGAGACGTACGCGTACAGGGCGGGGATGGCCAGCTGCGCGAGGAAGCCGAAGACGGCGATCGCCACGACCGAGCCGGTCGGCATGTCCCGCACCAGCGCGAACACCACCAGGGCGGCCGATGCGACCGGCGCCGAAACACCGATCAGCCACTTGCGGCCGACGATGTCGACCAGAGCGGTGGAGACCAGGACGCCGACGATGCCGACACCGCTCATCAGGGTCGTGCTCATGAACGCAGCGGTGTCCCCCTGGCCCTCCTCCTTCAGGATCGAGGGCATCCAGCTCAGCGCCGCGTAGTAGACGAGCATGATCGTGGCGAAGAGCAGCCAGGCGGCGGAGGTGATGCGCGGGCTGAAGCTCCAGATGCGGCGCAGCTGATCGGCCGCGGCGGCCACTCCGCGCGGGCCGTCGTCCGGCACCGGCTCGGGGATGACGTAGGGCTCCACGGGGGCGCCCGTCCGTGCCACCAGATCGTCGATGACCTTCCGCGCCTCGGCCTCGCGCCCCTTCTTCGTCAGATAGATCGGCGACTCGGGGATGCCCCGCCGGGCCCAGAAGAGGAGCAGCGCGGGCAGCACCATCGTCGCCAGCATCCACCGCCAGTTGCCGTCGAGGGTCAGCATCGCCGTGGAGACGAGCCCGCACAGGGTCACGCCCACCGGCCACCAAGCGTCGAGCGCGGTGAGCACCCGGCCCCGGTACTTGCGCGGCGAGAACTCACCCACCAGGGCGTAGTCCACGGGGATGCAGCCGCCGAGCCCGACACCCGCGAGGAAGCGCAGCGCGAGGAAGACCGGATACGTCGGCGCGAGCGCGCCGAGCACCGAGAACAGCGCGAAGATCAGCAGCGTGACGCTGAACGCCTTCTTGCGCCCGATCCGGTCGGCGACCGCGCCCCAGGCGACGGCGCCCACGGCCATCCCCACCAGGTTCGCGGTGGCGATGAGCCCGCGCTCGCTGAGCGAGAGGTCGAAGTGCTTGCCGAGGAGCGGCATGAGGAAGCCGTTCAAGGCGATGTCGTACGCGTCGAAGAGGTAGCCGAGGCCACCGATGATGAAGATCTTTCCCTGGACGTTCCATCTCCAGGGCAGTTCCTGAACGATCTGATCGCCTGTTTTCACGTTCGCTCCACGGAGTCGCGTCGGGGACGTTCTGCGGCGGTTGCGGGTGCCGGGTCTGCGTGGGGGAGTGAGGGAAGGGGGGGGAGGGGAGGAGGGGAGGAGGCTCAGCGGGCGAACTGGTAGGAGAACGCGCCGAGATCGGGGTCGTTGAGCGGGCTGCCGCCCCAGAGCCAGTCGTACGAGAGGTCGGACTCGCCGTCGAAGTCGCGCCGGAGCTTCTCGTCCCTGGCGCGCTGCTCGGGTCCGTCGGGGAAGTGGTAGAAGGTCTTGTTCTGCAGCGAGGCGTCCTGGACCATCCCGGCGTGCTTGGCGCGCCGGTCGACATAGCGCCGCAGCCCCCCGTCGATTCCACCGACCGTGACCGCGCCCAGTTCCTCGGCGAGCACGGCGGCGTCCTCCATGGCCTGGGACGCGCCCTGCGCCTGGTAGGGCAGCATCGCGTGGCAGGCGTCGCCGAGCAGCGCGACCCGGCCGTCGAGCCACACCGGGTCGCGGCGCCGGTGGTAGAGCGCGAAGCAGGAGACGTCCTCCTTCGCCTTGGACAGCATCGCGGGGACCCGGTCGTCCCAGCCGGGGAAGGCGTCCACCAGGTCCTGCGCGGTGGCCGGGACGGTCCACTTCTCGGCGGCCTCGTCGGTGCAGGGCACACAGGCCACGATGTTCAGGAACTCGCCGCCGCGGATCATGTAGTGGACCAGATGCCGGTCGGGTCCGTACCAGATGGTGGACTGGTAGCGGTCGACCAGCCAGCGCGTCGCCGGGTCGGCGGCGATCAACTCGCCCGGTATCAGGGCGCGGTAGGCCATCTCGCCGGAGAACTGCAGGGTGTCGGGTGCGCCCATGAGGTCGCGCACCGCCGAGCGGATGCCGTCGGCGCCGATGACGAGATCGGAGGCGAACCGCCGCCCGTCGTCGGTGACGGCCACCGGGCGCTCGGGGTCCGTGCGGTCGAGCTCGGCGACCTTGCTTGCGGTGTGCAGCGCGACGACCGGTCCAGGTCCCGCCGGGTCGACGCAGGCGTCCATCAGGACGCGGTGCAGGTCGGCCCGGTGGTAGTGCCAGTACGGCGCGTTGAACTGGTCCTTGCAGCGCTGCCCGAGCGAGGTCAGGCCGATGACGCTGCCGTCCTTCCAGCGCCGCCGCACCTGGTCCAGCGGCTCGGTGTGGATGGCCTCCAGCTGTCGCCGCAGCCCGAGGCCGAGCAGGATCCGGCTGGCGTTCGGCGCGGTCTGGATGCCCGCGCCGACCTCGCCGAGCTGCGCCGCCTGCTCAAGCACGGTGACGCGAAGGCCGCGCTGCCGCAGCGCGAGGGCTGCGGTCAGGCCACCGAGGCCGCCTCCGACGACGGTGACTTCAAACGACTGGCTGGACGCCACACTTCCTCCATCTTCCGGGTACGTACGTGCAGTTGACGCACGGGCTCAGCGCTCGGTGAGCCGGCCGCCCGTCACGACCTCGGTGCCGTCGACCGCGACCGTGCAGCCGCGCATGGCGATGTCGAGGTGTGCGTACGACTCACGCCCGAGGACCGGGTGGGGCCCGGTGGACCAGAGGAAGTTCCCCGCGAACGCGCGGGCGTCCATGCCCATCAGGTCGTCCTTGCCGTACATCGCGGTGGCGAACCAGTCGGCGGTGCGCATCAGGCCCCAGCCCATGTGGGAGAGGCTGCGCGCCCACTGGTCGTCGGCGTCTTCGAAGAACGTGGACAGGAGCTCGGCCTCGGCGCCGCCCGACACCTTCTCGATCTGCCCGCCCGCGATCTGCAGGGTCACCGGCTGCCGCACGTACTCCTTGAAGGGCAGCAGGATGTCGCCCTCGGCGAGCACGATCTGCCCGTCGGAGATCTCCGGCCAGCACAGCACCATGGTGCTCGGCCAGTGGTCCCAGCGGCCCGGGTCGTCGGCGAAGCCGCACTGGAACTCGGGCTTGGAACCCGCGAGTTGAACGGTCAGGTCGGTCCCCGCGTCCGAGGTGACGCGCATGACGGAGGACCGCTTGAGCAGCTGGACGCCTTCGAGCACCTCGTCCTTGTCCGCCTCCTTGGGGAGGTTGCGGATGAGGACGTCGGGCGCGTCGCAGACGAAGATGATGCGGGTGCCCGCGCGCAGGATCTCCTGCTGCACCGGCGCGTGGATGAAGCCTTCGCGGGTGAGGTCGACGACCAGGTCGGCGGATTTCAGCAGGTCCTGCGCGGTGGAGTCGTTGAGTACGGAGACCAGGCCGGGGCCCGCGCCGGTGTGGGTGCTCGGCATCGGCGCGGGGCTGCCGCCGGGCACGGTCGCGGCGATGACATGGGCGCCGCAGGCCTTCGCGGCGCCGAACGCCGCCGCCACATAGTCACCGCGGCTGCCCGGCTCGGAGAGCACGACGACGTGCTCTCCCTCGCTCAGCTTGCACAGGCGCAGTTCACGGGTGAAGGCGTCGAGCAGATCGACGGACGAAAGATCGAACACGGGGAATCCCTTCTTTCGGGCTGCCGGGGCATGCGGGCATGCGGGCAGCACGACTCCGGACACATCGTGCGAGGGGAATGGCAGGCCTGACTGGCCCGCCGTACAGGGTCTGAACTGCGGATACGAGGCGGTGGGTGACCGCCCGACTGAGATAATCCGAACACGTACGATCTGCCTTGGCAAGGGGTCGCGCACGGAGTTGACACGGGGGTTTCCCGCTGCTTCCGACGCTGCGAAAGGGGTTCCCAGTCGCGTGTGGATATGAAAGTGTCCTGCCAAATATCCGGGGGCACGCGCCGACCCACTGGCCAACAGCGCTGTCTCGGCCTCGATCTGGGGTGAAGAAGTGTTGCGTAACGAGATGCGTAATGAGATGCGTAACGAGACGCGGGGCCATGACCTCGCCTCACTGCGGCGGCTCAACACGACGGTCGTGCTGCGTGCCCTGCACCGCCGCAGCCCGCAGACGCTCGCCGAACTCGCCACCGGCACCGGGCTCTCCCGGCCCACCGTCGAGTCGGCCCTCGAAGAGCTGGCCGCGCACGGCTGGGCGGGGGAGGCCGAGCGCGACGAGGGCGAGCGCGCGCCGGGGCGGCCCGCGCGGCGGTTCCGGTTCCGTGTGGAGGCGGGCAGGGTCGTGGGCGCCGACATCGGGCTGCACAAGATGGTGCTGCTCCTCGCCGATCTCGGCGGGACGGTCCTCGCCGCGCACCGCGAGGACATCGACCCGGAGCTGGGCGGAGCCGCACGGCTCGGCCTTCTCCGCAGGGGACTTGAAGCCTTTCTGGACGCGCACTCGGTACGTCGTGACACCGTCCTCGCCCGCTGTGTGGGCGTACCCGGCGTCGTCGACTCCGGCGGCACCATCACCTCCTACGTCATCCCCGAGTGGTCCGGCGTCGGCCTCGGCCGGCTGCTCACCGACGGGGAACCGGGGCACACGCTCGTCGAGAACGACGTGAACCTCGCGGTTCTCGCCGAGCGCTGGCAGGGCGCGGCCACCCTCGCCGGTGACGTCGTCTGCGTCCTGACCGGACACCGTGTCGCGTGCAGCCTCACCATCGACGGGCGGCTGCACCGCGGGCGGCGCGGCGGCGCGGGTGAACTGGGGCTTCTTCCGCTGCTCGGCATGAACACCGCGCAGGACGCGCTCAGTTGGCAGGGCCCCCGGCGCACGGGCGAGTCCGAGGTGGCGGCGCTCGTCCGTGCCGCCGACACCGGGGACCCGCGCGCCCTCGCCGCCGTCGCGGACTTCGCCGACCGCATCTCGCCGGGCATCGCGGCCCTCGCGCTCGCCGTCGACCCGGAGCTGATCGTGCTCACCGGCGGCGCGACCCCGCTCGGCGGCCATCTCGTATCGCTCATCGAGGACCGCCTCCGCCCGCTGACCCTGCACGTCCCGCGCGTCGCCCTGAGCACGCTCGGCGGCCAGGGCGTGGCGATCGGCGCCGTACGCAAGGCACTTGACCAGGTCGAAGCCGGGCTCCTCGGGGGCCCCGCGGCATAGGCCACCCGTAGCAGAAACCGAAGCGGAGGCGCGCATGCGCAGGAGAACTCTGCTGTACGGAGCGATGGCGGCACCGCTGCTCGCCGCCTGCTCCGGCCAGAGCGAGAGCACGGACACCGGCGGCGGCCGCACCACCCTCTCGTACGGGGTGTGGGACGTGGCCCAGGTGCCGGGACTGCAGAAGGTCATCGACGCCTTCGAGAAACGGAACCCGCGCATATCCGTGCGCATGGAGCTCACGCCGTCCTGATCGAGCTACCGGGATTCATTCGCAGTGCTCTGGCCTTCAGGCCGGGGGGGGGCAGGCGCATCGCACTCCCGGCGGAGTCGGGCAACGCTTCCGGCACGGTCTGCCTGGGGCCAGGATGAGGCGGGGAACGAATGTTCCCCGTTCTTGTGCGTGTGCTGTGCTCGTACGATCAGCGTCATGCAGCTCCGGTACGCCTTCAGGTTGTACCCGGAGCCCGGCCAGGCGAGCGCGCTGGCACGGGCGTTCGGGTGCGCCCGCGTCGTGTTCAACGACGCGGTGCGCGCTCGCCGTGACGCCCGTTCTGCGGGCCTCCCCTGTCCTTCGCTGGGCTCGCTCTCACGCGCTCTGGTCACCGAGGCGAAGAAGCGCCCGGAGCGGGCCTGGCTGGCGGAGGTCTCCTCCGTGGTGCTCCAGCAGTCCCTTCGCGACGCGGAGGCCGCGTACCGCAACTTCTTCGCCTCGCTGAGGGGGGAGCGCAAGTGGGCGAGGATCCAGGCGCCGCGGATGAAGTCCCGCAAGGACACCCGGCAGTCGATCCGCTTCACGGCAAACGCCCGCTGGTCGATCACGCCCGGTGGTCGGTTGAATCTGCCCAAGATCGGGCCGGTGAAGGTCGCCTGGTCGAGGCCCCTGCCCGCTACCCCGTCCAGTGTCACGGTAATCAGGGACAGTACCGGCCGGTTCTTCGCGTCCTTCGTCATCGACACCGACCCGGATACCGACGCGGCCCGGATGCCCGCCACCGACCAGAGCATCGGCATCGACCTCGGCCTCACCCACTTCGCGGTCCTCTCGGACGGCACGAAGATCGACTCCCCGAGGTTTCTGCGCCGCGCGGAGAAGAAGCTCAAGAAGGCCCAGCAAGACCTGTCCCGCAAGCGGAAGGGATCCAAGAACCGGGCCAAGGCAAGGATGAAGGTGGCCCGAGCCCACGCCCAAGTAGCCGACGCCCGCCGCGAGTTCCACCACCAGTTGTCCACCCGCCTGATCGTCGAGACCCAAGCGATCGCGGTGGAGGACCTGGCGGTGAGCGGACTCGCGCGCACCAGGCTGGCGAAATCGGTGCACGACGCGGGCTGGGGCTCCTTCCTCGCGATGCTCGACTACAAAGCCCGCCGGTACGGGCGCACCCTGATCACCATCGGCCGGTTCGAGCCCACCAGCCAGGTCTGCTCCGCCTGCGGGCACCGCGACGGCCCCAAACCCCTCCATGTCCGTGAATGGACCTGCCCGGCCTGCGGCACCGTCCACGACCGGGACGTGAACGCAGCTCGTAACGTCAAAATGGCCGCCGGACTGGCGGCAGCAGCCTGCGGAGCGCCGGTAAGACCAGAACCCGTTCTGGCACAGCGCGAAGAAACAGGAAGCCAGGGAATCCCCAGCGGTGATCGTGCCGCGTAGCGGCACAGCAACCGGCAGGGACGGCCAGAATCCCCACCCTTCAAGGTTGGGAGCAAGTCAATGGACCACCCTGAAGACCTCGATGCGCGGGGGCACGGCCCGATGTCTCCTGGATGAACGCGGTCAACTTCCAGCTGTACGCGTCCAACGGCGTCCTGGATCCGCTGAGCGGGCACATCAAGAGCGACGCCACGCCCGTGGACCGCCACCCCGCATCGCTCGTGAAGCCACGTGGACTTGGGGCGATTCAAGAACACCCCGCAGGACTACTACGAGGCCGCCGAGTTGGACGGGGCCGGGCCGCTGCGCCGCTTCTTCACCATCACGCTGCCGCTGCTCAGCCCGACGATCTTCTTCGCGTCCATCGTCTGCATGATCAACTCGCTGCAGACCTTCGACCTGATCTACATCATGATGGCCGAGAAGAACCCGGCGATCGGCGACACCCAGTCCGTGGTGAGCCTCTTCTATAAATGGGCCTTCGTCGAGAACGCCCAGGGCGCGGCCGCCGCGCTCGCCTTCCTGCTCATGCTGATCATCGCGGCGCTGACGCTGGTGCAGTTCAGGCTGCAGAAGAGGTGGGTGCACTATGCGTGAGTCCTCGCCCCGTCGGCGTATCAAGGCCGGGCGTATCAATGGCGGGCGTTTCAACGCCGGTTCGGTCGCCACACACGCGGCGCTGTCGCTCGGCGCGATCGTGATGGTCTTCCCGTTCCTTTGGCAGCTCCTGACCTCGGCCAAGTCCCTCGCCGAGACGGCAAAGGTGCCGCCGACCTTCCTGCCCGACACCTGGAACTGGGCGAGCTATGAAGAGGTGTTCACGGCGCTCCCGTTCCGGGAGATGCTGGTCAACAGCCTGCTCAACACCGTGGGCCGGACCGTCGGCCAGCTGGTGTTCTGCTCCCTCGCCGCATACGCCTTCGCGCGGATGCAGTTCCGGGGACGCAACGTCCTGTTCGCGCTCTTCCTGTCCGTCCTGATGGTGCCGAGCTCGCTGCTCGTCCTTCCGCAGTACGACATCATCCAGCGCCTCGGGCTGCTCAACTCCGCGCCCGCGCTCTTCCTGCCCGGCATGTTCAGCGCGTTCGGCACGTTCATGCTCCGGCAGTTCTTCCTCACGCTGCCCAAGGAGCTGGAGGAGGCCGCACGCATCGACGGCGCGGGGTCGTTCCGCATCTTCTGGTCGGTCATGCTGCCGCTGGTGCGTCCCGCGCTCGCCGCGCTGGCCGTCATCACCGCCATGTGGTCGTGGAACGACCTGCTGTGGCCGCTGATCGTCAACACCGACCCGGAGAAGATGCCGATCAGCGCCGGACTGACCTCCCTTGAGGGGCAGTTCGAGACCAACTTCCCCGTGATGATGGCCGGTTCGCTCATCGCGAGCCTGCCCATGCTGCTCGTCTACGTCTTCCTGCAGCGGCACTTCGTGCAGAGCGTCGCGCTCTCCGGCTCCAAGAGCTGAACCCGTTCACGAAACAGCTTTAAGGAACTCAGGAAAGGCAACTCCCTTGATGCGACCGCTTCATATCGGCCTGCTCGGCGCAGGCGGCATCGCACGCGCCCATCTGCCCGGCTGGCTGGAACTGGGTGCCCGCGTCAGCGTGTACACCGTCGACGGATCGGCCCAGAAGCTCGCGGCGGAATTCGAGGGGCGCGCGGTCACTGCCGTGCCGAGCCTCGACGCGCTGCTCGACGAGTGCACCGCCGTCGACATCTGCACCCCCACGCCCACCCACAAGGAACTCGCCCTCGCCGCCGTGGCCGCGGACCGGCACGTCGTCTGCGAGAAGCCGCTAGCCCTGACCGCGGGGGACGCCGAGGAGATCGCGACGGCCGCCGAAGCGGCGGGCGTCCACCTGCACCCAGCCCATGTCGTGCGCTACTTCCCGGCGTACGCGGCGATGCAACAAGCTGTGTCACGCGGCGAGTTGGGAGACCTCGCGGTGCTGCGGTTCACGCGGGGCGGGGCGCGTCCGCAGTGGGCGCCCTGGTTCGGCGACCCCGCCAAGTCCGGAGGCGTGATCATGGACCTGATGGTGCACGACATCGACATCGCCCGCTGGATCGCGGGCGACGTGGTCCGGGTGCACGCGCAGACCCGCGGCGTCGAGCACGCCACCGGCGCGGACGCCGAGGTCGTCTCCGCGACGGCCGTCCTCACCCACGCCTCCGGCGCCGTCAGCCATGTCACCGGCCTGTGGGGGCTCCCGGACCAGCGGTTCCGTACGACGTTCCGGATCGCGGGTGCCGACGGCCTGCTGCGGCACGACTCGACGTCCGTGCCCGGCTACCGCATCACCGCACAGGGAGTGCGCGCGGCCAACGAGGGCATCCCTTCCAGCCCCATGACGGAGAGCCCCTACCTGACGGAGCTGCGGGAGTTCGCGGCGTCATGGCAGGAGGGTGGTGCCGCGCCACGGGTGAGCGCGCGCGACGGCATCGAGGCGGTGCGCATCGCCGAGGCGGCGGTGGAATCGAGTCGTACGGGCCGTGCGGTGGAGATCCGGACGAGCGCCAAGGCCGTTGAGGCCATTGAGGAGGTCACACGATGAAGGTCGCTGTGCTGTCGTTCGCCCATGTCCACGCGCGCGGATATCTGCGGCTGCTCGCCCGGATGCCGGGAGTCGAGGTCATCGGCAGCGACCCGGACACCGGGTCGGCCGCGCCGGGTGAGGTGCGGGGGCGTGCCTTCGCCGACGAGCTCGGGGCCGCGTACGCCGACTCGTACGAGGAAGCTTTCGCCTGGGGCCCGGACGCGGTGATCGTCTGCTCGGAGAACGCCCGCCACCGTGCGGTGGTCGAACTCGCGGCGTCGCACGGCGTGGACGTCCTGTGCGAGAAGCCCCTCGCCACGACGGTCGCGGACGGCGAGGCGATGCTCGCCGCGTGCCGGGCGGCCGGGATACGCCTCGCGGTCGCCTTCCCGGTCCGCTTCAGCCCCGCGTACGCGGCCGTCAAGGCGGCGCTCGCCTCGGGCGAAGCGGGCAGGGTCCTGACCGTCTCCGGCGCGAACAACGGCGCGATGCCGACCCGGGCGAGGCGCTGGTTCGCGGATCCCGAACTCGCGGGCGGCGGCGCGCTGATGGACCACACGGTCCACATCGCCGACCTCCTGGACGACCTGTTCGGCGACGCCCGCCCCCTCGACGTGTACGCGCAGACCAACAACCGTCTGTACGAGGGCGAGGTCGACGCCGAGACCAGCGGCCTCGTCACCGTGACCTACGACAACGGCGCGGTCGCCACGATCGACTGCAGCTGGTCCCACCCGCGTTCCCACCACTCCTGGGGCGGCCTCGAACTCACCGTCGTCGGCGAGCGCGCGACACTGGAGATGGACGCCTTCGACCAGTCGCTGCACGGCTACAGCGAACGCCGACGCCAGGGCCTGGAACTGCCGTTCGGGGCCGACCTGGACGAGCGGATGCTGCGGGCGTTCCTGTACGGGCCGCAGGACAGCACCGGCATGGATGTGGCCGACGGGGAGGGGGGCCTGCGGACGCTGAAGATCGTGGAGGCGGGCTATGCGTCGGCCCGGATGGGGGTTCCGGTGGCGGTTGGGTGACGGGGCCGGCGGGCGATTTCGGCGGAGGGCGGCCGGTGAGGGGACCCGGTGGAGGGGGTCCGGCGGAGGGAGCCGGGCGGTGGCGCGGGCTGGTGTGTGAAGGCCCCAAGGCACGCCCTGGTCCGGGCGGACGGGGGTTCCGGTGGCGGTCGGCTGACGGACCGGCCGGCGATTCCGGCGGAGGACCGCGGCCGGGGGCGTCTTTGCCGAGGGTTCCGGCCGTGACGTGGAGGCGGGCTGGTGTGTGAAGGCCTCAACGCACGTCCTGGCGCGGGCGGACGGGGTGTCCGGTGGCGGTCGTCTGAACGGGGCCGGTCGGTGATTCTGGCGGAGGGCGCCCGGCCGGGGGCGTCTTTGCCGAGGGATTCGGCCGTGACGTGGAGGCGGGCTGGTGTGTGAGGGCTCCAACGCACGTCCTGGCGCGGGCGGACGGGGTGTCCGGTGGCGGTCGTCTGACGGGTCCGGCCGGCGATTCTGGCGAAGGGCCCCGGCCGGGGG
>NZ_JBHYIG010000145.1:19206-24105 GCF_042740015.1 Streptomyces sp. NPDC059037 | reverse complement strand
GGTACAAAACCTAACAACGCCGACGGCCCGGCCCCGCAAAATTTCTTGGCGGGGCCGGGCCTTCGGCGTTGCGTGCCCACGCACAGATGAACGTTTCTGCACCTGTCTCGGCGAGCGGGCACGCAAAAGGGCGGGGCCCCCAGAGAATCTGGGGGCCCCGCCCTGAACGCTGCCGACGCCTACGGCGTGGAAGTGCCCGTCAGTTGTCGTCCTCGTCGATGAGGAAGCCACGCATCGGCGACGGAGCCTGCTGCATCGGCTGCGGGCCCTGCGGCCGCACCGGCGCCATCGGCTGGGTCATCGCGGGGGACATCTGCTGCTGACCGCCGTAGGACGGACCAGCGGCCGGCTGGTTGCCGCCCATCGACTGGTTGCCGCCGTAGGACGGGGCACCCGCGCCGGCCGGAGCCATGGAGGGCGCCGGGGACGGCGGAAGGGAAGCCGTCGCCGGAGTCCGCGGCGGAGCCAGCGAGTCGTCGGCCTGGGTCTCCAGCTGACGGAGCTGCGACTCCAGGTAGGACTTCAGACGCGTGCGGTACTCGCGCTCGAAGCCGCGCAGGTCCTCGACCTTGCGCTCCAACGTGGCGCGGGCGGACTCCAGGGAGCCCATCGCGACGCGGTGCTTCTCCTGCGCGTCCCGCTCCAGGGCGTCAGCCTTGGCACGGGCGTCACGCTCAAGACCCTCGGCGCGCGAACGGGCCTCGCCGACGATCTTGTTGGCCTCGGAACGGGCCTCCGCGATCGCCTGGTCAGCGGTCTGCTGGGCAAGGGAGAGCACGCGAGCGGCGCTGTCGCCGCCGGGGCCCTGACCGGGCTGCGGCATCTGCGGGCCGTGGCCGCCCATGGGACCGCCCATCGGGCCACCCATCGGACCCTGGCCCATGGGGCCGGGGCCCTGCGGACCGGGACCCTGCGGGCCGTGCCCACTGGGGCCTGCGGGCAGCTGCGGTGCGCCACCGGGAAGCTGCGGCGGGCCGCCCATCTGCTGATGCTGCGGGTGCTGCTGCGGCGGCACCGGCTGCGGGCCCGATATTGCGGCGGGCACCGGGGCGCCGGGACCGCGCTGGTCCTGCGGCCCGTCGGGACCCTTGCGCATCCCGCCCTGCTGCTGGTTCTGCGCAGCGGCGCGGGTGGCAGCGGCCAGTTTGGCGCGCAGGTCCTCGTTCTCGCGGAGCAAGCGAGTCAGTTCGGCTTCGACCTCATCGAGGAAGGCATCGACCTCGTCCTCGTCATAGCCTTCTCGGAGGCGGACGGTCGTGAACTGCTTGTTCCGCACGTCCTCGGGGGTCAACGGCATCTCTTCACCTCAACGTAATCGTCGGCATTCGGCAAGACCGTATCGTTCACACAGACACCGACCTGACGACGGTGATCAGGATGTAGACGATGATCATCAGTACGAAGAAGGACAAGTCGAGCGCCACGCCCCCGAGACGCAGCGGCGGAATGAATCGCCGCAGAAGCTTGAGCGGTGGATCAGTGACAGTGTAGGTGGCCTCCAGAACGACCACCATCGCCTTGCCGGGTTGCCATGAGCGGGCGAACTGGAAGACGTAGTCCATGACCAACCGGAAGATCAGCACGATGAGGAAGCACATCAGCGCGATGTAAAGCACCTGCAAGACCACGCTCATGTTCGCGGTTCCCTCTCCCCTGTTACTCGTGCTTCGTTGCCGGTTCTGCGTCTACTGCATCTGTTACGTCTCAGCTCTGGTTGAAGAACCCGCCCTCTGCGATGCGAGCCTTGTCCTCCGCCGTTACATCGACGTTAGCAGGCGACAACAGGAACACCTTCTGCGTCACTCGCTCAATGCTGCCATGCAGACCGAACACCAGACCGGCGGCAAAGTCGACAAGTCGCTTCGCATCCGTGTCGTCCATCTCGGTCAGATTCATGATCACCGGAGTGCCCTCGCGGAAGTGTTCCCCGATGGTACGGGCCTCGTTGTACGTCCGCGGGTGCAGCGTGGTGATGCGGTAGGGCTCCCGCTCGGACACGACCTTGGGCATGATCACCGGTGCGTTCTTCTCCAGGCTCTGGCGTTCAGGTGTGATGGATGCCACGGGGGCGATACGTGCCGGACGTCCGGATTCGGCGGGTACCGAAGCGGAATGGGCGACCGGCTCACGCTGGGCGGGGGGCTGTACCACTCGTACCGATTCGTCCCGTTCAGACACGTGCGCCTGGCGGGACTGGTGCGACTGATGTGGCGGCTCGTGCCGCCGGCGGTCCCGCTCGGGCTCCGGCTCGGGTTCGAACTCGTCATCGGGGTCGAACCCCGGACCGTCGTACCCATCGTCCTCCACGAGGCCGAGGTAGACCGCCATCTTGCGCATCGCGCCGGCCATGCTCTGAGTCCTCCGCTCTGTGGTGGATCGGCTGTCGTCACCAACTGCCCGAGATCCACGAGGTATCCCCGCCCCAACAGCGAGAATGACCATATTTTCTGCTGTGGTCCGACTTCTTGGCGACGTTACCCGAGCCCGGGTCGGACTCCGAGTACCGCCGTACCGACGCGCACATGTGTCGCTCCGGCCGCCACGGCCTGTTCGAGGTCCGCACTCATCCCTGCCGACACCATGTTCGCAGCAGGATGAGCCGCGCGCATGAGGGTTGAGAATTCCATCAGCCGCTCGAACGCCGCCTGTTGCCGCCCCGCGTACGGTCCGGTGAGCGGCGCGACGGTCATCAGACCGTCGAGCCGCAGTCCGGGAGCTTCCGCCACGAGTCCGGCCAACTCTTCGATTCCGCCCGCCCCTACGCCCCCGCGCTCGCCCCGCCCGTGCTCATCGGCATCGAGCGCGACCTGGATCAGGCAGCCGAGTTCCCGCTCCGCGCGCACCGCGGCCGTCGACAGGGCCGTGACGAGCTTGGGACGGTCCACGGACTGCACCACATCGGCATAACTGGCCACAGAACGGACCTTGTTGGTCTGCAGCTGACCGACAAAGTGCCAAGTAAGGGGCAGATCCGAGCAGTCGGCGGCCTTGGGGGCCGCGTCCTGGTCGCGGTTCTCGGCGACATGGCGCACACCGAGTTCCGACAGGATCCGCACATCGCTCGCGGGATAGGTCTTGGTGACCACGATCAGGGTCACCTCCTCCCGCTTGCGCCCGGCCGCCGCGCACGCCGCGGCGATGCGCTCCTCGACCTCCGCCAGATTTGCGGCGAGTTGAGACTTACGGTCCGTCATGTGCAATCAGTCCAGCCAGACATAGCCCGCGAGACGGCCGGTGGTCCGGTCGCGGCGGTAAGAGAAGTGGTCACCGGATTCCAGGGTGCACACCGGCGACTGCTCCCGGTCGCGCACCCCGAGCCGCTCCAGCTGGGCGTGCACCCCCGCGGTCACATCGACCGCCGGTGTGCCCCAGCTCGTCTCGGCGTACGCCGCGGGCTCCGCGGCGGCGACATCGGCGCGCATCGCCTCGGGCACCTCATAGCAACGCCCGCAGACGGCGGGCCCGGTGCGGGCGACGATACGGTCCGGGTCCGCGCCCAGCTCCACCATCGCCCCGACGGCGGCCGGGACGACCCCGGCGACCATCCCGGGGCGACCCGCGTGCACCGCGGCCGCGACCTTGGCGACCGGGTCGGCAAGCAGGACGGGCGTGCAGTCGGCGGTGAGGACCGCGAGGGCCAGGCCCCGGCGTGCAGTCACCACGGCGTCGACGGCCGGGATCTCGGCGCCGGCGCCCCAGGGGCCGTCCACCACCGCGACATCGTTGCCGTGCACCTGGTTCATCCAGACGACGCGGGCCGGTTCGATCCCGAGGGACTTGGCGGCAAGGTCGCGGTTGGTGCGCACGGCCTGCGGGTCGTCGCCGACGGCCCCGCCGAGATTGAGCTCTTCGTACGGAACGGCGCTCACCCCGCCCCACCTGTCGGTGAAGGCGAAGTGCGCGCCGCTCACGGTGCTGTGCGGGCTTATCACTTGAGGAAGTCCGGCACGTCCAGCTCTTCGGCCTGGCTGTCCTGGTACGGACGGGCCGGCGGAACCTGCGGCGGGGTCACGGGCGCGGACGGAGCCTCGCTGACCGGGGCGGCCTCCACGGGCTCCGGCGTCGCCGGCTCCTCGCGGGTCGTGACGCTGCCGAGGCCGCCGTAGGACGGGCGGGACTCCGCGGGACGGGCCGGGGCCGCCGGCTGCTCCTCGCGCTTGGCCGAAGCCGAGCCAAGGACGTTGTCCCGCTTGGACGGTGGCTGACCGCCGTCGAAGCCCGCCGCGATGACGGTGACCCTGACCTCGTCGCCCAGGGCGTCGTCGATGACGGCGCCGAAGATGATGTTGGCCTCGGGGTGGGCCGCCTCGCTGACCAGCTGGGCCGCTTCGTTGATCTCGAAGAGGCCGAGGTCGGAACCGCCGGAGATGGAGAGCAGGACGCCCCGCGCTCCGTCGATGGACGCCTCGAGCAACGGCGAGGAGATCGCCATCTCGGCGGCGGCCACCGCGCGGTCGTCGCCGCGCGCCGAGCCGATGCCCATGAGGGCCGAACCCGCCTCGGACATGACCGACTTGACGTCGGCGAAGTCGAGGTTGATCAGACCCGGGGTGGTGATCAGGTCGGTGATGCCCTGGACACCGGAGAGCAGGACCTGGTCCGCCGACTTGAAGGCGTCGAGGACCGAGACCTGGCGGTCCGAGATGGACAGGAGCCGGTCGTTGGGGATGACGATGAGGGTGTCGACCTCTTCGCGCAGCTCCGCGATGCCGTCCTCGGCCTGGTTGGCGCGACGACGGCCCTCGAAGGTGAACGGCCGGGTGACGACGCCGATGGTCAGGGCGCCCAGGGAGCGTGCGATGTTGGCGACGACAGGTGCGCCGCCGGTGCCGGTGCCGCCGCCTTCGCCGGCGGTGACGAAGACCATGTCGGCCCCCTTGAGGACCTCCTCGATCTCCT
>NZ_JBHYIG010000145.1:0-19196 GCF_042740015.1 Streptomyces sp. NPDC059037 | reverse complement strand
GGGGGGGGGGGGGGGGCCCCCCGCCGGGGGGGGGGTCTCCACATCCCTCTGCCCCCCCCTGTCCCCACACCCCCCACCCCCGGTGTCTTTTGCGGGCCCCGCGCCCCCCCCACTGCCGGGTTCGCTCCGGCGCCGAGTCCACGGGTGAGTTCACGGCCGACGTCGAGCTTGACGTCGGCGTCGCTCATCAACAGGGCTTGCGCGTCGGTGTTGATGGCGATGAACTCGACGCCCTTGAGACCGACCTCGATCATCCGGTTGATGGCATTGACACCACCGCCGCCGACACCGATGACTTTGATGACTGCGAGGTAGTTCTGCGGTGCTGCCACGTCGAAGGCCTCTCGCCTCGAGTTACGTGTCGCCGCCTCGCGGTCTCGCGCCGCGACGACTGATGCCGAATGGGACGGTCCGAACGCCGACCCGAACCCTAACGCTGAAGTTTAGGGTTACCAGTGTGTCTGTTCCTTGGACTCTTCCGAACAGGACACTAAGTCGACAAGTGGCGCACGTTCAACGAACACGCCGAACCTCCCGTTTTTCTTTTCACCCTATGTGATCAGGCGTAGCGCTGCCGAACCAGGGTGCTGGCCTGCGCAGATATGCGTCAACTCGCCGATGACGCAGGGGCGGTGGGAACGCTCACATCGAAGTGCCGTGCCTCGGGTGCGGCTTTCATCAGGGCGGTGAGTGTGCTCGCCTTCGCACGGCCCTTCTCGCTGCTGCCCCAGTCCACGGTCTGCCCGCCGCTCAACTCCAGGGAGAGCGAGTCGTACGAACGGGCCTTGACCACCCGGGTGTCGCGGGCCACCGCGGCCGGCAGGGCGCCCGCGACGTGGACCGCCTCGCGCCGCAGACGGTCGCTGTCGAAACGGCGCAGACTCGCCGCCGCGTTCTCCTGATCCGGCATCAATTCCAGGAGCGGGACGCCCTTCGGCGCATGACCGACCGTGGCGAATCGCACTCCCTTGGCGTCCACTTCGACGAACTTTCCGCCCTTTTCGATAAGCAGGACCGGCTTGCGTTCGGTCACTTTCAGACCGATTCCGCGCGGCCAGGAACGGACGACGTCGACCGAGTCGATACGCGGCAGTTTCCTGCGCAGCCGGTCCTCGATGGCGTCGGTGTCGACCGAAATGAGCGGCGCCCCGACCGGGGCCGCGGCGGCCTCGCGCACCTCCGCGGGCGTCAGGACCCGGGTCCCCGAAGTCGTCACGCGCTCCACGCGCAGCCACTGCGAGCCGTAGAACGCCCAGACGCCCCCCGCGCCGACCAGCACGAGTGCGATCAGCGAGAGGACGAGGGTGCGCGGCCGCGGCAGGCGCACCCGGGAGCGTGGCGGGCGGGGCGGGCCGGAGGCGAGCTTCTGCCGTTCGGCGGTGGTCGGTCCGGCCACGGTCCCCTGCCTTCTAGGTGCCTGCTAGCACCTGCTCACGCGTGATGGCGTGAGGCGATCGCCTCGTACACCATGCCGACGAGGAGGTCGTCGGCGTCCCTGCGGCCGAACTCCGATGCGGCGCGGGACATCTCGTACAGCCGGTGCGGATCGGCGAGCACCGGGAGCACATTGCCCTGGACCCACTCGGGCGTCAGCTCGGCGTCGTCGACCAGGAGTCCACCGCCCGCCTTGACCACCGGCTGGGCGTTCAGCCGCTGTTCGCCGGTGCCGATCGGCAACGGGACGTAGGCGGCCGGCAGCCCGACGGCGGAGAGTTCGGCGACGGTCATCGCGCCCGCGCGGCAGAGCATCATGTCGGCAGCGGCGTACGCGAGGTCCATCCGGTCCACGTACGGTACCGGGATGTAGGGCGGCATACCGGGCATGTTCTCGACGTACGGCATTTCGTTCTTCGGGCCGACCGCGTGCAGGATCTGGATGCCCGCGCGCTGCAGGACCGGAGCGACCTGCTGGACGACCTCGTTGAGCCGCCGGGCGCCCTGCGAGCCGCCGGAGACGAGCAGCGTCGGCAGGTTGGGGTCGAGGCCGAAGGCGGCGCGCGCCTCCGGGCGGACCCTGGCCCGGTCGAGCGTGGCGATGGTGTGCCGCAACGGGATGCCGATGTAGCGGGAGTTGCGCAGCTTGCTGTCAGGGGTGGCGACGGCCACCCCGTGGGCGTACCGCGAACCGATCTTGTTGGCGAGGCCGGGACGGGCGTTGGCCTCGTGCACGACGATCGGCGTCCCGGTCCGCTTGGCCGCGAGGTAGCCGGGCAGGGCGACATAGCCGCCGAAGCCGACGACGCAGTCCGCCTTGGTGCGCTCCAGGATCTGCTCGGCCGCCTTGATCGTGCCGCGCAGCCGTCCCGGCACGGTGATCAGCTCAGGGGTGGGCTTGCGGGGCAGCGGTACGGCGGGGATCAGCGCGAGTTCGTAACCGCGCTCGGGTACGAGTCGGGTCTCGAGTCCACGCTCCGTGCCCAGGGCCGTGATGCCCACGGTCGGGTCCTGCCTCCGCAGGGCGTCCGCGAGGGCGAGCGCGGGCTCGATGTGGCCGGCGGTCCCCCCACCGGCGAGTACGACATGCACCGAAATTCACCGCTCTCCGGACGAACGCGCCTTGACGCGCCGTCTCATCGTGTTCCATCTCACCCGAGGTTGCCGCATGGCAAGGGCCGCCTTCGCCGCGGGGTCCGATCGCGCGAAAGCGATGAGGAGCCCGATGGCGAACATGGTCGGCAGCAGGGCCGAACCCCCGTAGGAGAACAGCGGGAGCGGGACACCGGCGATCGGCAGCAGACCGAGCACCGCACCGACATTGATCACGGCCTGCGCCGTGATCCAGGTGGTCACGCCTCCCGCGGCATACCTCACGAAGGGGTCCTCCGTGCGTCCGGCCACGCGGATACCCGCATAGCCTAGAGCCGCGAACAGAGCGAGCACCGACAGTGTCCCTGCCAGGCCGAGTTCCTCCCCCGTGATGGCGAAGATGAAGTCGGTGTGCGGTTCCGGCAGTTGACCCCATTTTTCCACACTCGCGCCAAGACCGGAACCGAAGAATCCGCCGGAGGCCAGGGCATAGATCCCGTGCACGGCCTGCCAGCACTGGTCGCCGGGCCCCGGATCGGTCGCGCCGATACAGGCGAGCCTGGCCATCCGGTTGGGGCTGGTCTTGATGAGGATCACACCGATGAGCGCCGCGACCGAAAGCACCCCGGCGAAGAGCCGCGTCGGCGCCCCCGCGAGCCAGAGCAGGCCGAAAAGGATCGCGGTGAGGATGATCGCCGTGCCCATGTCGCCGCCCAGCATGATCAGTCCGAGCAGCATGAAGGCGACGGGGACGAGCGGCACCAGCATGTGCTTCCACTGCGTGAGCAGCCGCTTGTCCTGTTTGCGGGCAAGGAGGTCCGCGCCCCACAGCACGAGGGCGAGCTTGCCGAACTCGCTGGGCTGCAGCTGGAAGGGGCCGCCCAGATAGATCCAGTTCTGGTTGCCGTTGACGCTGCGCCCTATCCCCGGGATCTGCACGAGCACCATCAGGAAGACGGTCACGGCGAGCATCGGATAGGCGAGCGCCCGGTGCAGCTTGACCGGCATCCGCATGGCGACGAGCAGCAGGACCGTACCGAGTACGGCGGCGACGAACTGCTTGCGGAAGAAGTACGAGGCGGGCAGGTCGAGCTGCAGCGCCTGGATCATCGAGGCCGAGTAGACCATCACCAGGCCGAGCACGGTGAGCAGCAGGCTGCTGCCGAAGATGAGGTAGTACGCGGTCAGCGGCCGGTCCCAGGCCTTGCGGGCCCTGGTGTGGAACCCTCGCAGGGGACTCTCCCGCGGCGGGCGCGGTGAGCCCGTGGAACGGACCGGCGCTGGCCGTCTGGCCACCCGCGCGGGCGCGCGCCCGCTACTGCCGGCCATCGGTGCCCCCACCCAGCCACGACGACGCTGCCACGTGCCCTCCTCCGGGTGCCGGGCGCCCCCGGACCACAGGGGTCCGCGTCAGGCGCTCGCGCCGAGTTCGCGGACCGCGTCCGCGAACGCGTCACCACGCTTGTTGTAGTTGGTGAACATGTCCATCGACGCACAGGCCGGGGCCATCAGTACGGTGTCCCCCGGCTCGGCGAGCCGTGCCGCCTGCCGTACCGCCTCGGACATCGCCCCAGTGTCGGTCCGGTCGAGGTCGACGACCGGGACCTCGGGCGCGTGTCGCGCGAGGGCTTCGCGGATCAGCGCGCGGTCGGCGCCGATCAGGACGACCCCCCGAAGTCGCTTGGCCGACTTGGTGACCAGCTCGTCGAAGGTGGCGCCCTTGGCGAGCCCGCCCGCGATCCAGACGATCGATGCGTACGCGGCCAACGAGGCTTCGGCGGCGTGGGTGTTGGTGGCCTTGGAGTCGTCGACGTACGCCACTTCGGCCACGTCCGCGACGTGCTCGATGCGGTGGGCGTCCGGACGGAAGGCGCGCAGACCGTCGCGCACGGCCGTCGCCGGAACGCCGTAGGCGCGCGCGAGAGCGGCCGCGGCCAGGGCGTTGGCGATGTTGTGCGGCGCGGGCGGCTTGACGTCGGAGATCTCGGCGAGCTCCTGGGCCTGCTTCTGGCGGTCCGGCACGAAGGCACGGTCGACCAGGATGCCGTCCACGACGCCCAGTTGCGAGGGGGCGGGCGCATTCAGCGTGAAACCGATGGCGCGGCAGCCCTCTTCGACGTCGGCCGCGCGGACCAGGTCCTCGGTGGCCTTGTCCGCCGCGTTGTAGACGCAGGCGACCTGATTGCCCTCGTAGATGCGGCCCTTGTCGGCGGCGTACGCCTCCATGGAGCCGTGCCAGTCGAGGTGGTCGGGCGCGAGGTTCAGGACGGTCGCGGAGTGGGCGCGCAGCGAGGGCGCCCAGTGCAGCTGGTAGCTGGACAGCTCGACGGCGAGCACGTCGTACGCGTCGTCGCCCTCCAGGACCACGTCCACGATCGGCGTTCCGATGTTGCCGACCGCGGCCGTGCGCAGGCCTGCCGCCGTCAGGATCGAGGCCAGCATCTGCGTGGTCGTGGTCTTGCCGTTGGTGCCCGTGATGCCGAGCCAGGGCGCGGCGTCCGGGCCGCGCAGCCGCCAGGCGATCTCGACGTCACCCACGACGTCGACGCCCGCAGCTGCGGCGGCCGCGAAGAGCGGGCTGTCCGGCTTCCAGCCGGGCGAGGTGACGACCAGGTCGGTGCCGTCGGGCAGCGTGGCCGCGTCGTCCAGGCGTACGGAGATGCCCTCGCCCTCCAGCGCGGCGGCGCGCTCACGGTGGCTCTCCGAGGAGCCGCCGTCCACGACGGTCACCGAGGCGCCGAGGCCGGCCAGGGCGCGGGCGGCGCTGACGCCGCTCACGCCGAGCCCCGCGACGGTGACGTTCCTGCCCTGCCAGCTGGTCACTTCTTGGCTGCCCATCCTGCGTAGAAGAGGCCGAGACCGACGATCACGCACATGCCCTGGATGATCCAGAAGCGGACCACCACAAGGACTTCGGACCACCCCTTGAGTTCGAAGTGGTGCTGCAGTGGCGCCATCTTGAAGACCCGCTTGCCGGTCATCTTGAAGGAGCCGACCTGGATCACGACGGACATGGTGATCAGGACGAACAGGCCGCCGAGGAGCGCGATGAGGAGCTCGGTGCGCGAGCAGATCGCGAGGCCGGCGAGCGCGCCGCCCAGGGCGAGCGAGCCGGTGTCGCCCATGAAGATCTTGGCGGGCGAGGTGTTCCACCACAGGAAGCCGAAGCAGGCACCCATCAGGGCGGAGGCCACCACCGCCAGGTCAAGTGGGTCTCTGACCTCGAAACAAGCCTGCGGGTTGGTCAGCGTGACCGCGTTGGCGCAGGACTCCTGGTACTGCCAGACACCGATGAAGGTGTACGCGCCGAAGACCATCACGGAGGCGCCGGTGGCGAGGCCGTCGAGGCCGTCGGTGAGGTTCACGCCGTTCGACATCGCGAGGATCATGAACAGCGCCCAGGCCACGAAGAGCACCGGGCCGATCGACCAGCCGAAGTCCGTGACGAACGACAGCTTGGTGGAGGCCGGGGTCTGGTTGCGGTTGTCCGGCCAGTTCAGCGCGAGCACGGCGAAGCCGATGCCGACGATCAGCTGGCCGAGCATCTTCGCCTTGGCGCGCAGGCCGAGCGAGCGCTGCTTGACGATCTTGATGTAGTCGTCGAGGAAGCCGACGAGGCCCATGCCCGCCATCAGGAAGAGCACCAGGACGCCGGAGAGGGTCATCTCCGAGCCCGTGATGATCTTCGTGAGGAAGTACGCGATGAGCGTGGCCAGGATGAAGGCGATGCCGCCCATGGTCGGCGTACCGCGCTTGCTGTGGTGCTCGCGCGGGCCGTCGTCCCGGATGAACTGGCCATAGCCCTTGCGGGCCAGGAACTTGATCAGGAGCGGGGTTCCGACCAGGGTCAGGAAGAGCCCGATCACACCCGCGAAGAGGATCTGCCTCATCGGCCGGCGACCTGCCCCTCAGAAGACGCGGCGTCATCGAGCAGCGCCGTGGCGACCCGCTCGAGACCGACCGATCTGGAAGCCTTCACCAGCACGACGTCCCCTGGGCGCAGCTCGCTGCGCAGCAGGTCGATCGCCGCCTGTGCGTCGGACACGTGCACCGACTCCTCACCCCACGAACCCTCGTTGTATGCGCCCAGTTGGAGCCAGGACGCTTCCCTGCCCCCGACTGCCACGAGCTTGCTCACGTTCAGCCGGACAGCGAGCCGTCCGACCGCGTCGTGTTCGGCGAGCCCCTCGTCACCGAGCTCGGCCATGTGACCGAGCACCGCCCACGTACGACGTCCCTTGCCCATGGCCACGAGCGCGCGCAGGGCGGCTCGCATGGACTCGGGGTTCGCGTTGTAGGCGTCGTTGACGACCGTCACGCCGTCCGGGCGCTCGGTGACCTCCATCCGCCAGCGGGACAGCGTGCCCGCATCGGAGAGCGCGCGGGCGATCTCGTCTGCGGACATGCCCAGCTCATGGGCGACGGCGGCCGCGGCAAGCGCGTTCGACACGTGGTGCTCACCGTACAGCCGCAAGGTCACGTCGCTGCACCCGGAGGGTGTGTGCAGCGTAAAGGCGGGCTGTCCGTTATCCGTGAGCCGGACATTCTCGGCACGTACGTCGGCGTCGGCGGCCTCTCCGAAGAGCAGGACGCGCGCCTTCGTGCGCGAAGCCATGGCGCGGACGAGCGGGTCGTCGGCGTTGAGGACGGCGGTGCCGTCGGCGGGGAGCCCCTCGACGAGTTCACCCTTCGCCTCTGCGATCTGCTCGCGTCCGCCGAACTCGCCGATGTGGGCGGTGCCGACGTTGAGGACGAGGCCGATCTTCGGCGGGGTGAGGCCGGTGAGGTAGCGGATGTGGCCGATGCCGCGCGCGCCCATCTCCAGGACGAGGAACTTCGTCTCGTCGGTGGCGCTCAGCGCGGTCAGCGGAAGCCCGATCTCGTTGTTGAGCGAGCCCGGCGTCCAGACCGTGGGCGCCTTGCTCCGCAGCACCTGGGCGAGCAGGTCCTTGGAGCTGGTCTTGCCGACGGAGCCGGTCAGCGCCACGAGGGTCGCGCCGAGCCGCTCCACGACGTGCCGCGCAAGGGCGCCGAGCGCCGTCTGCACGTCGTCGACGACGATGGCGGGTACGCCGACGGGGCGCGAGGCCAGCACGGCGGCGGCGCCCGCTTCGACCACCGCGGCCGCGTAGTCGTGGCCGTCGACGCGCTCGCCGACGAAGGCGACGAAGAGGCTGCCGGGCTCCACTTCACGGGAGTCCCTGACGACCGGTCCGGTGACCTGGACGGACGGATCCGGTATGTCGTACGTCTGCCCGCCGACGACTTCTGCGATCTCGGCGAGGGAGAGGGCGATCACAAATTCATCCCTGGGTTTGCTGGATAGCTTCGCGAAGCACCTGGCGGTCGTCGAAGGGACGGACCACCCCGGCGATGTCCTGTCCCTGCTCGTGGCCTTTGCCCGCGACGAGCACCGTGTCGCCCGGTTCGGCCCGGGCGACGGCCGCGCGGATGGCGGCGGCGCGGTCCTCGAAGACGGCGACCTCGCCGCGCTCGTGGGCCGGCACGTCGGCGGCGCCCGCGAGCATCGTGGCGAGGATCGCGAGGGGGTCCTCGCCGCGGGGATTGTCGGAGGTCAGTACGGCGGTGTCGGCGAGGCGGGCCGCGGCCGCGCCCATCGGCATCCGCTTGGTCTTGTCGCGGTCGCCGCCGCAGCCGAGCACGATGTGCAGCTTGTTCTCGGTGACCTTGCGCAGCGCGCGCAGGACCGATTCGACGGCGTCCGTCTTGTGCGCGTAGTCGACGACCGCCAGGTAGTCCTGGCCCGCGTCGATACGCTCCAGGCGGCCGGGGACGCCCGGCACCGCGGCGACGCCGTCGGCGGCCTGCTGCGGGTCGATCCCGGCGACGGCGAGGGAGACGATCGCGGAGAGCGTGTTGGCGACGTTGAACGGTCCCGCGAGCGGGGATTTCGCGGTGATCCGCTCCCCCTGCGGGCCGACCGCGACGAACGTGGAGTCGAACGGCGTGACCTCGACGTCCTCCGCGCGCCAGTCGGCGTCGGGGTGCCCCTCGGCTGAGAACGTGGTGACCGGGACCTCGGACTCGTCGATGAGCCGACGCCCGTACTCGTCGTCGAAGTTGACCACTGCGACCTTGGATCGCTCCTTGGTGAAGAGCTGTGCCTTGGCCTGGAAGTAGTCCTCCATGTCGGAGTGGAACTCCATGTGCTCCGGGCTGAGGTTGTTGAAGACGGCGACGTCGAAGACGCAGCCGTCCACCCGGCCGAGCACCAGCGCGTGCGAGGAGACCTCCATGGCGACCGCCTCGACGCCGCGCTCGCGCATCACCGCGAACAGCGCCTGGAGATCGGTGGCTTCCGGGGTCGTACGCTCCGACTTGATCCGCTCGTCGCCGATGCGCATCTCGACCGTGCCGATCAGGCCGGTCGACCGGACGCCCTTGAGACCGCCCTCGACGAGGTACGCCGTCGTGGTCTTGCCGGACGTGCCGGTGATGCCGATCTGCAGCAGATCGCGTCCCGGATGGCCGTACACCGTGGCCGCGAGCTCGCCCATGACGCCGCGCGGATCGGCGACGACCAGAACCGGCAGGCCCGTGGCGGCCGCGCGTTCGGCGCCCGTCGGGTCGGTGAGGATCGCGGCGGCGCCGAGGTCGGCGGCCTGGGCGACGAAGTCCGCGCCGTGCAGCCGGGCACCCGGCAGTGCGGCGTAGATGTCGCCGGGCCGGACCGCGCGGGAGTCGTGCGTGATGCCGCTGACCTCCCCCGCGCCGGGGGCGGCGACGCCCAGCTGATCGGCGATCCGGGCGAGCGGCGTCGCGTCGACCTGGACCGGCCGTGGCGGTCCCGGATAAGTCACGGGAACGCCCTTCTGGGTGGTTTGGGACTGATCAGCGTGTGGCACGGCGGTGAGCGTACCGGGCGCACCCGCCTCGGGGCTAAAAGGGGGTGCCCGGCGCGTAGCGCGGTCGAGCAAGGGCGGTGGTGGGAGACGGGTGGGCGGGCGGTGTGGCGGGGGCTGGTTCCCCGGCTTCGGGGTGATCGTTGTCACGGGTTTGTCCTGGTGGGGCTCAGGGTTGGGTCGGCTCAGGGTTAGAAGGTGACGGGCAGTCGGGCCGGGCCCTTGCCGGTGGGCGGCACCTGGAGGGTCTTCAGGGCGAACTGCATGACTTCCTTGTAGATGGGGCCGCAGATCTGGCCGCCGAAGTAGCTGCCCTTGGTCGCGTTCTGGATCGCGCAGTAGACGGTGACGCGTGGCTTGTCGGCGGGCGCGAAACCGGCGAACGACGAGGTGTAGCCCTTGTAGCGGCCGGTCTCCGGGTCGACCCGGTTGGCCGTACCGGTCTTGCCCGCGACCCGGTAGCCCGGGATGCGCGCCTTGGTGCCGGTGCCCTCTTCGTCGTCGACGACGGACTCCAGCATCTGCGCCACCGTCTTCGCGGTCTCCTCGCTCACCACGCGGGTCTTCTTGGGCCTGGGCGCGGGCGTGAAGCGGCCGTCGGGGCCCTTGGTGCCGCGCACCAGGGTCGGCTCGACGCGTACGCCGCCGTTGGCGATCGTCGAGTAGACGGAGGCCGCCTGCATCGCGTTGATCGAGACACCCTGGCCGAACGGGATCGTGTACTGCTGCGAGGTGGACCACTTGTCGGCCGGGGCGAGGATGCCGGACGTCTCGCCCGGGAAGCCGAGCCCGGTCTCCTTGCCGATGCCGAACTTGCGCAGATACGAGTAGAGGACCTCGTTGGCCTCCCGCTGCGTCTTGCCCAGTTCGCCGGTGGCGAGGATCGTGCCGATGTTGGAGGACTTGGCGAGCACGCCGTTGAGCGTCAGATGCCAGGTCGGGTGGTCGACGTCGTCCTGGAAGAGCCGGTCGCCGCGGTGCAGCCGGTTGGGGACCGTCACATGCGTGCCGGGCGTGGCCGCGTTCTCCTCCAGGACCGCCGCCATCGACATGACCTTGGCGGTGGAGCCCGGCTCGAACGCGTCCTGGAGCGCGGCATTGCCCATCGCCGTGCCGTCGGCCTGCGAGAGGTCGTTCGGGTCGAAGCCCGGGGAGTTGGCCATCGCCAGGATCTCGCCGGTCTGGTTGTCCTGCACCATCACATAGCCGCGGTCCGCCTGGGACTTCTCGACCTGCTCGGAGATGGCGTTCTGCGCGGCCCACTGGATGTCGCGGTCGATGGTGAGCTCGACATCGGATCCGGGCACGGCGGGCGTCTCCGTGGAGCCCGCGGTCGGCACCTGGCGACCGCCGGACTGGGCGTAGCGGATCTTGCCGTCCTTGCCCGCGAGATCCTTGTTCAGCTGCTGTTCGAGGCCGCCCGCGCCCTTGCCGTCGGCGTTGACCCAGCCCAGTATCCCGGCGGCCAGGGTGTCGTTCGGGTACACGCGCTTGCTGCTGGGGTCCTGGAAGATGCCCGCGAGGACGTTCTTGGTGGTCTTGTCGGTGCGGGCCTTCTCGGCGAGCGCGCCGCGCAGCTCCTTGATCTGCTTCCAGGCCTGCGGGGTCTGCCGGCGGGCCAGCAGGACGTAGCGCGTGTTCCGCTTCTCGAGCTGCTCGGTGAGTTCGGCGGCGTCCTTGTCGAGGATCGGGGCGAGGAGCGCGGCCGCCTGCTCGGGCGCGTCCTTGATGCCCATCTCCTTCGCCGTGAACATCGTGGGGTCGGCCGTGATGTCGTACGCGTCGACACTCGCGGCCAGTTCGACACCGCTCCGGTCGGTGATGCCGCCCCGCTCGGCGGCAAGGACGTGGCTGAAGTAGCGGTTCTTCTCGGCCTTGGCGGTGTACGCGCTCGCGTCGACCGCCTGCACCTGGAGAAGGCGTACGACGAAGGCCAGCATCACAAGGGTCAGGCCGAGGCTCACCATGCGCAGGCGGGGCCGCGGGCTGCCGAGCCGGATCGTGCGGGCCTTGGGCGCTGCGGGGCGCGGGCGGCGGGCGGCCGGGCGGGCGCCTTGCGAGCCACGTCCCGAACTGCGCGGGGCGCCGGGGCGCGAGGGCCTCGCGGGGCCCGGCACCCTGCGCCGCGGGGGTTGGCGGTCCGTCACTTACGTCACCTGCCGGAGGTCGTGGGGCCGGGCTTCGCGGAGGGGGTGGGGGCCGCCGGAGGCGACGAGGGCACGGGTGGGATCGGCATCGGGATCGAGACCGAGGGAGCCGGGGAGGCCACCTCCTGGGGGCGCGGCTCGGGCAGCAGCTGCGCCGACGGCCTCACGGCGGCCCCCGGGACACCACGGATGGTGCCGTCGGGGTTCAGGAAGGCCGGGTCGCCGCCGGGGACCATGCCGAGCTCGCGGGCGCGCCGCTGGAGGGCGTCGGGGGCCGAGTAGGCGTCCACGTCCCGCTGGAGCTCCTGCTCCTGGTCGGTGAGCTCCGTCGTCTCCTTCTTGAGCTCGCTCAGCTGGAACGAGCCTTCGTTGAGCGAGGAGTTCAGGATCAGGAGCATGATCAGGCCACCACCGAGCAGCAGCACGACGAGCAGCACGAAGGGCGTACGGGCGGCCTGGCTCGGCCCCGACGGAAGCAGCTTCGCGAGCCGCGCGGCCCGCCCCCGCAGTTCGGGCTTCTTGCTCATGGGGCCTCCTCAGGGACGCCGCTCACCGGACTCCTCGGGGACACGCTTCACGGGGCCTCCTCGCGGATGCGCTGCGCACCCCGCAGCCGCGCCGGGGCCGCCCGGCGGTTCTCGGCGACCTCTTCCTCGGTGGGGAGCTCCGCGCCGCGTGTGAGCAGCTTGAGCCGGGGCTGGTAGCGCTCGGGGACGACGGGCAGACCGGGCGGCGCCGTGGTCGCGGCTCCGGCCGCGAACACCTGCTTGACCAGCCGGTCCTCCAGCGAGTGGTACGACAGGACGGCGATCCGGCCGCCGACGGCGAGCGCCTGCACGGCCGCGGGGACGGCCGACTCCAGGACGCTCAGTTCGCCGTTGACCTCGATGCGCAGGGCCTGGAAGGTGCGCTTGGCGGGGTTGCCGCCGGTGCGCTTGGCGGCCTGCGGCAGCGAGTCGCGGATCAGCTCGACGAGCCGCGCGCTGTTGCTGAACGGCTCCTTCTCGCGCTCACGCACGATGGCGCTCACGATCCGCTTGGCCTGCTTCTCCTCGCCGTACTGGCGCAGGATCCGCACCAGTTCGCCGGGGGCGTACGTGTTGAGCACCTCGGCCGCGCTGATGCCGGTCGTCTGGTCCATGCGCATGTCGAGGGGCGCGTCCTGGGCGTACGCGAATCCCCGGTCCGCCTCGTCGAGTTGCATCGAGGAGACGCCGAGGTCGAAGAGGACGCCCTGCACCTTCGGGATGCCCAGGCGGTCGAGCACGTCGGGCAGTTCGTCGTAGACCGCGTGCACCAGCGTGGCCCGGTCACCGAAGGGGGCGAGCCGCTCTCCGGAGAGGCGCAGCGCCTCCTTGTCGCGGTCGAGGGCGACGAGGCGGGCCGAGGGGAACGTGGAAAGGAGCGCCTCGCTGTGGCCGCCGAGGCCGAGGGTGCAGTCGACGACGACCGCGCCCGGCTCGGCGAGCGCGGGGGCCAACATGTCCAGGCACCGCTGGAGCATCACCGGGACGTGTCGGCTGTTGTCGCTCAAGGGGCCCTCTCAGGTCCGGCGCGGCGTTCGCACGCACTGCCGGGTCCCCGCCCGCTCCGTGAAGGGGAATGGCCCGCTGGCGCCGGGGAAGTGGCGTCAGCCGACCGGGAGCGGGAGGAGGCCGAGCCGTACGTACGCGCCGCGCACGTGGGGGGATTCGGGGAATCCCCGGGGTGAACAGTCCAGCGGGGAACAGGTCACGTCTCCCACTTCGCGTCACTTTAGTCCACCCTGTCGCCCGGTCAATCAACTGGCCTGCGCGTCGCGGGCGGGCCTTTCGAGGACCCGGACATCCGCCGTCATCACCCGTTCGGACGTAGCCGCATTACTCCTGTGGGTTACCTCACAACAAGACTCATTGACGTTCTTTGTCCCTTCTCACAGCGGGCCCGGGCGATCAGTGACGACTACGGTCATAGCTATGTCGACTTCCGCATCCCCTACGGGCCACTCCCCCGCAGCGCCGATCGGTGACATAGCCACCGGCGGCACCGTCACGGACCGTCTCGTCGAGGCGAACCACCAGTACGCCGAAGGTTTCACCGATCCGGGAATGGACGCCCGCCCCGTCCTGCACGTCGCGGTCGTCGCCTGTATGGACGCCCGCCTCGACCTCCACGACGCGCTCGGCCTCGAGCTGGGCGACTGCCACACCATCCGCAACGCGGGCGGCGTGGTCACCGACGACGTCATCCGCTCCCTGACCATCAGCCAGCGGGCCCTGGGCACCCGGAGCGTCGTCCTCGTCCACCACACCGGCTGCGGCCTGGAGAGCCTCACCGAGGACTTCCGCCACGAGATCGAGCTGGAAGTCGGCCAGCGCCCCGCCTGGGCGGTGGAGGCCTTCCGCGATGTCGACCAGGACGTACGGCAGTCCATGCAGCGTGTGCGGACCTCGCCGTTCCTGCTGCACACGGACGATGTACGGGGATTCGTCTTCGATGTGACCACCGGCCTGCTGCGGGAGATCGACCCTGCGTAACCGGATCTGCCGGGCGTCGCCGCCTCCGCTGCGACGCCCAAAAGGCCGCAAGACCCGACATACCGCCGCCAGTTATCCACAGGCGAGTGACACAACCCGGTACGCCCAACAAGAATGCGGTGTGGGGCATCACGCTGAACCATTCACGCGTGGTGTCCGTGATTCGGGGTGGGCCGGGCCGCACACACATGCATCGGCCCGGAGAACGTGTCCGAGGAGGGCCGGGTGACGACCTATGACGATCGAGCGAGCCTCACAGATCTGACCACCACAGCGGAGCGTGTCCGCAGGTCGGTGGAGGGTGTGATCGAGGGCAAGCCAGAGGTCGTACGGCTTTCGCTGACCGTGCTCCTCGCCGAGGGGCACTTGCTGATCGAGGATGTACCGGGCGTGGGCAAGACCATGCTCGCCAAGGCACTGGCGCGGTCCATCGACTGCTCGGTGCGGCGCATCCAGTTCACGCCTGATCTGCTGCCGTCGGACATCACTGGTGTGTCCATTTTCGACCAGCAGCGCCGGGACTTCGAGTTCAAGCCCGGCGCGATCTTCGCGCAGATAGTGATCGGCGACGAGATCAACCGTGCGTCTCCGAAGACGCAGTCCGCGCTCCTGGAATCCATGGAGGAGCGCCAGGTCACCATCGACGGGCAGACCTATGAACTGCCGAGCCCCTTCATGGTGGTGGCGACGCAGAACCCCGTCGAGATGGAGGGGACCTATCCGCTGCCCGAGGCGCAGCGCGACCGCTTCATGGCGCGTGTCTCGATCGGCTATCCGAACGCGGAGGCCGAGCTGCAGATGCTGGACGTGCACGGCGGCGTATCGCCGCTGGACGACCTCCAGCCGGTGGCGCACGCGCACGACATCGTGAAGCTCATCGACGCGGTCCGCACGGTCCATGTCGCCGACGCCGTGCGGCGGTACGCGGTGGATCTGGTCTCCGCGACCCGCAATCACCCGGAGCTGAGACTCGGCGCCTCACCGCGCGCGACGCTGCATCTGCTGCGGGCGGCCAAGGCCTCCGCGGCGCTCAGCGGCCGTGAGTTCGCCCTGCCGGACGATGTGCAGGCGCTCGCGGTCGCGGTGCTCGCGCACCGGCTGCTGCCCACGGCACAGGCCCAGTTGAACCGGCGTACGGCCGAATCGGTCGTCCTGGAGATCCTGCAGCGGACGCCGGTCCCGGCCGCCGCCCAGCCGAACAGCGGCTTCTTCGGTCAGCAGCCGCCCGGCGCACGGAGGCTGTGATGGCGGCCGGGGGGCCGCAGCCGGCGCAGGCCGAGGAGGGCAAGGGCGGCATTCGGACCGCGCTCGCGGGGCTGACCACGCGCGGGCGTTCGTTCCTGGCGGCCGGGATCGCCGCGGCCGTCTGCGCGTACGTCCTGGGGCAGAGCGATCTGCTCCGGGTCGGCCTGCTGCTCGCGGTGCTCCCGCTGGTGTGCGCGACGGTGCTTTACCGCACCCGCTATCGCGTGGCGGGCAGCCGCAGGCTCTCCCCCGCGCGCGTGCCCGCCAGTTCCGAGGCCCGCGTCCATCTGCGGATGGACAACGTCTCGCGGCTTCCCACGGGGCTCCTCATGCTCCAGGACCGGGTGCCGTACGTCCTGGGGCCGCGGCCCCGGTTCGTGCTCGACCGGGTGGAGGCGGGGGGCCGCCGCGAGGTGTCCTATCGGGTCCGCTCGGACCTGCGGGGGCGCTATCCGCTCGGTCCGCTGCAGCTGCGTCTGACGGACCCCTTCGGGATGTGCGAGCTGACCCGCTCCTTCTCGACGTACGACACCTTGACGGTGATCCCGCGGGTGGAGGCGCTGCCTCCGGTGCGGCTCACAGGCGAGGCCAAGGGGTACGGCGACGGGCGGCACCGTTCGCTGGCGCTCGCCGGCGAGGACGACGTGATCCCGCGCGGCTACCGCCACGGCGACGACCTGCGCCGCGTCCACTGGCGCTCCACGGCTCGCTACGGCGAGTTGATGGTGCGCCGCGAGGAGCAGCCGCAGCGGGCCCGCTGCACGGTGCTCCTGGACACCCGGGCGCTCGCCTTCCGGGGCGCGGGTCCGGACTCGGCGTTCGAGTGGGCGGTGTCGGGCGCCGCGTCCGCCCTTGTGCACATGCTGGAACGGGGCTTCTCCGTAAGGCTGTTGACCGACACCGGCAACTCCGTGCCCGGTGAGGGCGCGGACGGTTTCGCGGGCGCGAGCCAGGAGTCGGCGGACGCCGCCGGACTGATGATGGACACCCTCGCCGTGGTCGACCACTCGGACGGCGCGGGGCTCTCGCGCGCGTACGACGTGCTGCGCGGCGGCAACGAAGGGCTGCTGATCGCCTTCCTCGGCGACCTGGACGAGGAGCAGGCGACGGTGGCCGCCAAGATGCGCCAGCGCAGTGGCGCCGCCGTCGCCTTCGTCCTGGACAGCACGGCCTGGGCGCAGGGCCCTGGCGCCGCTCCCACGGGCCCCGGAGAGGAGCGCCTTCGGATGCTCCGTGAGGCGGGCTGGACGGCCGTGGCGGTGCCTCCGGGGGCCGGCCTGACGGACCTGTGGCGCCAGGCGGACCGCCTGCGGGCGACCGCGGGTCCGGCTCCGACGGCGGGGACGACGGGAGGCTGGGCATGAGCGGCGGCCAGTTCCCGACGGGGCCACGCAGCACCACACGTACGACCATGTGTACGACAACGGGGGGACGCTCATGAGTGGGCGCGCACGACTGGCGCTCAGTGCCACGGCGGCCACGCTGATGGCGTCGGGGGCGCTGATTCCGCTCGTCGATCCGGCGACGTGGTTCGTCCAGGCGGCGATCCTGCTCGCGTTGCAGAGCGGCGTGGGCGCGCTCACCCGTCGGGTGCCGCTGGCCCGGCCGGTCACGGTCGCGGTGCAGGCCCTGGTGACACTGCTCCTGCTGACCCTGGTGTTCGCCCGCGAGCAGGCGATCGCCGGGGTGCTTCCCGGGCCCGACGTGTTCCGGGAGTTCGGTCTTCTGCTGCAGGCGGGCGGCGACGACGTCGGGCAGTACGCGATCCCCGCGCCGCTCAGCGACGGCATCCGGCTGATGCTGGTCGGCGGCGTCCTGGTGATCGGCCTCGCGGTGGACGCCCTCGCGGTGACCTTCCGTACGGCGGCGCCCGCGGGGCTTCCGCTGCTCGCGCTGTACTCGGTCGCGGCGGGCCTCTCCGGGGACGGCGCGGGATGGCTGTGGTTCCTGCTCGCGGCCGCCGGATATCTGCTGCTGATCCTGGCGGAGGGCCGGGACCGGCTCTCCCAGTGGGGGCGCGTCTTCGGGGGCGCGGCGCGCGGTCCCGGCCGGATCTCGGGGGGCCTGGAGAGCGACACCGGCGCGGTCGCCCCGATCCGCACCGGGCGGCGCATCGGCGCGGTCGCGCTGGGCATCGCCCTGGTGGTGCCGATCGGCCTGCCCGCACTGGACGGCGGTCTCCTCGACGGCTCCGGCGGCCCCGGCGGCTCGGGTTCCGGCGGTGGCGGCACGATCTCCGCGGTGAATCCGCTGGTCGCGCTGCAGGACAGCCTGAACGAACCGGACGACCGCGAGGTCATCTCGTACAAGACGAACGCCGAGTCGACCGAGAACCTCTATCTGCGGATCGTCTCGCTCGACCAGTTCGACGGGACGACGTGGAAGACCACCGTCCGGCGCATCCAGGACGTGCCGTCGCGGCTCGACGACCCGCCGGGGCTCTCCCCCGACGTGCCGAGGACGGAGATCCAGACCAACATCTCGGCCGCCGACAGCTATGCGCAGAACTGGCTGCCGATGCCCTACCCGGCGAGCGAGGTCGACATCAGCGGCCGCTGGCGGTACGAGCCGGTGGGGCGCGCCCTCGTCGGCGACCGCGGGCAGACGACGCGTGGTGCGCAGTACGAGGTCAAGAGCCTGGTCGTGAATCCGACGGCCGCGCAGCTCGCCGACGCGCCCGAGGCTCCCGAGGCCCTGCGGCGCGAGTTCACCAAGGTGCCCGACTCGCTGCCCCCGGTGGTGTCGACGGAGGCGCGCAAGATCACCCAGGGTGCGTCGAACGACTACGAGAAGGCGGTCAAGCTCCAGGACTATTTCGCGTCGGAGGGCGGCTTCACGTACAACACGCAGGTGCGTGCGGGCAGCGGCCCGGCGGCGATCGCCCGCTTCCTGGAGCAGAAGGAAGGCTTCTGCGTCCACTTCTCGTTCGCCATGGCGTCGATGGCGCGGACGCTGGGCATCCCGGCGCGCGTCGCGGTGGGCTTCACGCCCGGCGCGGCCCAGGCCGACGGATCGATGTCGGTCGGCCTGCGGGACGCGCACGCCTGGCCCGAGCTGTACTTCGAGGGCGTGGGCTGGACCCGCTTCGAGCCGACGCCGAACCGTGGCACGGTGCCGGATTACACCCGCTCGGACACCCCGTCCGACGATGCGAGCGACCCCGCGGCGCCGGAGCCGACGCAGTCCACCGCGCCGTCCAGTGAGCCCTCGGCGTCCGCGAGCTGCCCGGCCGACCAGCAGAAGCAGGGCGGCTGCGCGAGCACGGCGCCGGCGATCGCGGGCGGTTCGGGCGGCGACGGGCCACCGCTCGGCATGATCCTCGCCGTGACGCTGGGGGCGCTGGTGGCCATCGCGGTGCCGCTGCTTCCGATGCTGTGGCGCAAGCGGATCCGGGCCGTACGCCTGGGGTCGCCCGGCCGGACGGCCGAGGAGGCGTCCGCGCGGACGCTTGCCGCCTGGCTCGAAGTGACCGACACGGCCTGGGACCACGGCATCACGCCGGACGAGTCGCAGACCCCGCGCAAGGCGGCGGCCCGGATCGTCCGCGTCGGGCAGCTGGGCGCGGCGCCCGCGGAGTCCGTCCATCGCCTCGCGGCGGCGGTCGAGCAGGTTCTCTACGCGCCGCGGCCCCAGCCGACGGCGGGCCTGGCCGACGACGTCCATCGCGTACGGGACGGGCTGCGGGCCGCGGTGGGCCGCCCGGCCCGGCTGCGGGCGACGCTCGCGCCGCGTTCGACCGCCCGGGTGGTGTGGGCCGTCTCCGAGCGCTGGGCGACGGTCAGGGCCCGGTGGGCCGAGCGGGTGGCCAAGCGCTGGGCCGCGCTGCGCAGGCCGTCACGGCCGTCCCAGCAGCAGGGCTGAGGGCCCCTGCGGGGGCTGAGCGATGTGTAAGGGGTGAC
>NZ_JBHYIG010000144.1:0-24155 GCF_042740015.1 Streptomyces sp. NPDC059037 | reverse complement strand
GGCTGTGGGGCGGCCGGGGGCGGGGCGCGCGGCGCGGGGGGGGGGGGGGGGCGCCGGGGCCCCGCCCCCCCCCCCCCCCGCGACCAGAGCTCCCGCCGCAGCCAGCGACGCGACGGTGATGCGCGAGATGCGCGAGATGACCATTCTGTTGTTCCCCGTTCATCGTTCATCGATCTTGCTCGGCCAACCGGCAGGATCGTATGAATCCCGGAGAACGCTTCATAGTGAATCTTTGTGCACTGCCCTTTAGTGCAAGAAGCAACTTCGAGCGCTAGGAGCCTCTTTCAGTGCAAGGAGCCTTTTGTCCCGTCCGGGCACAACAAGCCGTGGTGGACTATGGCGAGAACGACGGCGTCGAGACGGGTTCTGAGCCCCAACTTCTCGATGATGCGCGCGACATGCGCCTTCACCGTGCGCTCCGCTATCCCGAGCTGCCGGGCGAGAGCAGGGTTGGGCAACCCGGCACCCAGGAGCAGCATCACTTCCCTCTCACGGACCGTCAGATCACTGACGGCGGGCGGCTCCACGCCCGAGTGGAGTGCGGACCTGCACGGACAGTGGGGCTCCTGCTCGGTGTTCTGAGTGGTCACTGTGGTCACTTCGATGGTCACTTTCCCCGTTCCCCGTTCCCCGTTGTCATGACTCTCAACACGCACTGTAGGGCAAGGCGTTCGCAGTAGTGAGGCAGGAATGTCACCGTCTCGTCCCCGACGAACCAGGGGCTTCGCGAAAGGCGTCAATGTCACCCAAAGTCTCTGATTTGCTCTTACGCCCGCACATTGCGAAAGCGACCGGCATGCCGAGCCCATGAACAACTGAGCCCCGCCGACGGCACACTGCCGTCGACGGGGCTCAACTCTGCTGCTGTTCCGGCTACTTCACCGGCGCCATCTTGTCGACGATGCCCGGGTGGGCCTCGACCCACTTCTGCACACCGGCTTCTTCCTTGCCCTTGCCGGCCTTCTGGACGGCCTGCTCGAGACTCATCAGCTCGTCAGGGCTCATGTGCCAGTTCTTCAGCCAGCCGTTGAGCTCCGAGTACTTCTTCGGGAAGCCCTTGTTGGCCAGCGTCTTGATCTGGTTGTTGGCACCCCAGGTCTTCTTGGGGTCCTCAAGCCGCGTGAGGTCGTACTTGTCGTACGCCCAGTGCGGCGACCAGAGCACGACCGCGACCGGCTCCTTCTTCGCGTACGCGCGCTCCAGCTCGGCGAGCATCGAACTCGTGCCCGCGCTGGTCAGGTTGAAGTCGTCCAGGCCGTAGGCCGGCATGACCTTGTCCTTGAGGCGCGTCATCTGGCCGGTGCCCGGCTCGATGCCGACGATCCTGCCCTTGAACTTGTCCTTGTTCTTGCGCAGATCGTCCATGGTCTTCACGCCCTTGACGTAGGACGGGACCGCGATTTCGAGCGACGTCTTGTCGTACCACGCACCGACGTCGACGAGATCCTTCTTGTACTTCTCCCAGTACTGCTTCTGCGCGACCGGCAGCCAGCCGTCCAGTTCGACGTCGATCTGCCCGGTGGACAGGCCCGTGAACAGCGGGCCGACGTCGAGCTTGGTGGTCTTCGGCTTGTAGCCGCGCTTCTCCAGGACGTTCTTCCACAGGTACGTGGCGGCGATGCCCTCGTCCCACGCCGGGTAGCCGATGTTCGGCGCGGCGCCGGCCTGCTTGCCCTTCTCGTACGTGGCCTTGGCGACCGGGGCCATCTTGTCGACGATGCCCGGGTTCTTCTTCATCCAGGCCTTGACGCCCTGGTCCTGCTTGCCCTTGCCGGCGTCCTGGATCTCGCCTTCGAGGGAGGTCAGCTGCGCCTCGCTGAGCTTGAAGTCCTTCAGCCACTGCGCGACCTGCGGCTCCTTCTCGGCGAAGCCCTTGCGGCCGAGGGTGTGGATGCCGTCACCCGAACCGAAGGAGCCCTTGGGGTCCTTCAGCTTGGTCAGCTCGTACTTGTCGTACGCCCAGTGCGGCGACCAGAGCGTGACCGCGATGGGCTCCTTCTTCTGGTACGCGCGGTCGAGCTGGGCGAGCATCGCCGAGGTGTTGGACTTGACCAGCTCGTACTTGCCCTTGAGGCCGTAGTCGTGTCGGACCTTGTCCTCGTAGAGCTTCGTCTCGCCGGCGCCCGGCTCGATGCCGTAGATCTTGCCCTTGAAGAGGTCGCTCTTGCCCTTGAGGTCGTCGAGCGTCTTGACGCCCTTGACGTACTTGGGCACCGCGATCTCGAGCGAGGTCGGCTCGTACCAGCTGCCGTAGTCCTCGAGCTGGTCCTTGTACTTGCTCCAGTACGGGGCGTGCGTGGCCGGCAGCCAGGAGTTGGTCTGTACGTCGATGCTGCCCTGCGCCTGGCCGTTGTAGAGGGCGCCCACTTCGAGGGCCTTCACATCGGGCTTGAAGCCGCGCTGCTCGAGGACGTTCTTCCACAGGTACGTGGAGGCGGTGCCCTCGGGCCAGTCGATGTAGCCCATGTTGATCGTGCGGCCCTGGCCGACGTTGGCGGAGACCTTGGGGCCTTCGTCGTCCTTGCCGAAGATGTTCAGGCCACCGGCGACGAGCGCCAGGACCAGGACACCGACCATGGCGACCGGCGTGGCCGGCTTCCACCGCATGATCTTCAGGCCGCCGAGCGCGGAGCCGGCCTTGGCCAGGGCGCGTCGGCCGAGCGGCGAGACCCGCTGGTTGAGGGCGCCGGTCATGCGGTCCAGGTACATCGCGAGGATGACCACCGCGATACCGCCCTCGAAGCCGAGCGCGACGTCGACCGAGCTGATGCCGTCGTACACGGTGGAGCCGAGACCGCCACCGCCGACCATGCCGGCGACGACCACCATGGACAGGGCGAGCATGATCGCCTGATTGACGCCCGCCATGATCGTGGGCAGCGCAAGGGGGAGCTGGACGCGCCACAGCGTGTTGCGCGGGTGCGTGCCGAACGCCTCGGCGGCCTCGATCAGTTCCTCGTCGACCTGCCGGATGCCGAGCTCGGCGAGACGGACGGCCGGCGGCATCGCGAACACGATGGTCGCGACCATGCCGGGGACCGGGCCGACGCCGAAGAAGAAGATGCCCGGGATCAGATAGACCATGGCGGGCATGGTCTGCATGAAGTCGAGCACCGGGCGTATCAGACCGCTGACGGTGCGGTTCTTGGCCGCCCAGATGCCGATCGGCAGCGCGAACACAAAGATGATCACGCAGGAGACGAGCACGAGGGACAGCGTGTTCATCGCCGGTTCCCACTGCTCGATCGAGTCGATCAGGGCGAATCCCGCGAAGGTCGCCGCTGCGGCGAGCAGCCCGCGCAGCCAGAAGGCGAGCACGGCGAAGATGCCGATGAGGATCAGCGGTTCGGGCGAGGTGAGGACCGCGTTGACGCCGTCGTAGGCGTTCCCGACGACCAGCTTGATGAAGTCGAAGAGCCACTCGCAGTTGTCGCGCAGCCAGTCGACTCCGGAGGCGACCCAGTCGCCGATGTGGATCCTAGGCACTGGCGATCACCTTGCTCTCCTCCACGGCGGGCATCGGCTCGCCGAGCACGGCGAGCAGCCGCTCACTCGGTACGACACCGATGAGCTCGCCCTCGCCGTCGGTGACGGCCACGGCGACGGTGCTGGTGGAGCACGGCGTGAACAGCTCGATGATCGGCGTGGCGGCGGAGACGGTCGCCGGAGCGGCGGACAACACGTCCTGTGCGGTATGCAGCTCCTTGCCCTCGGGCGTCTTCGTGCCGTACGCCGTCTCCGGCTCGGCCATGATCGCGCCCGCCGTGAGCACGCGGGCCCGGTCGACGTCCTGCGTGAACGACGCGACGTAGTCGTTGGCCGGGGTCACGAGGATGTCCTCGGCGGTGCCGATCTGCACGATGCGGCCGTCGCGCATGACGGCGATCTGGTCGCCCAGGCGCATGGCCTCGTTCAGGTCGTGGGTGATGAAGACGATGGTCTTCTTCAGCCGCTTCTGGAGTTCGAGGAGCTGGTCCTGCATGTCGCGGCGGATCAGCGGGTCGAGCGCGCTGAACGACTCGTCCATGAGGAGCAGGTCGGCGTCGGTGGCCAGGGCGCGGGCCAGGCCCACACGCTGCTGCATGCCGCCGGACAGCTCGTCGGGCCAGGACTTCTCCCAGCCCTTCAGTCCTGCGAGTTCGAGCGCGACCGTGGCGCGCTCCTCGCGCTCGGCGCGCGGCACGCCCTGCACCTCCAGGCCGTAACCGGCGTTCTCCAGGACGCTGCGGTGCGGGAAGAGAGCGAAGTGCTGGAAGACCATGCTGATCTTCTTGGAACGCACCTCGCGCAGCTCACGGGCGCTCAGACCGGTCAGGTCCTGTCCGTCGAAGAGCACCTGTCCGGCCGTTGGTTCCGACAGACCGTTGAGCATGCGCAGCAACGTGGACTTGCCGGATCCGGAGAGACCCATGACGACGAAGATCTGGCCCGGCTCGACCGTGAAGGAGGCGTCGATCACCGCGGCGGTGGTGCCTTCGGCGCGCAGCTCCTCTCGGTCGGTTCCGTGGCGGAGTTTCTCCACCGCGTCAGCGGGTCGTCTGCCGAACACCTTGTACAAGTGCTCGGCTTGCAGCCTGGACACATACACCTCTCGGGTTGAACCACAACGGCCCGCCTCCCCCGCCGACGGGCCGTGGAGCGACGCGGGTTCCGCCCGCTTACGTGCCCGATGCAATAGTTGAATCATCGACCGGGAGCGCTCCAGATCCGCGCCTGCCCGTGCATACAAAATCCAAACGCGTGCGTGTTCCAGTTCACATTTGTTGCACACTCTGCACTGCGCGGCGCGATGCGCAACGGACCGCTCGCTGTCAGTGCCGTGCGGCATGATGCGAACGTGACTCAGCAAACGCGACGGCTCATGCTGCTCGACACGGCCTCTCTGTACTACCGCGCCTATTTCGGGGTCCCCGATTCCGTGAAGGCCCCGGACGGCACCCCGGTCAACGCGGTGCGCGGTCTGCTCGACTTCATCGCCCGGCTCGTCCAGGACCACCGGCCCGACGACCTGGTCGCCTGCTGGGACGCGGACTGGCGCCCGCACTGGCGGGTCGAGCTGATCCCCTCGTACAAGGCGCATCGCGTCGCCGAGGAGGTCGAGCAGGGGCCGGACGCCGAGGAGACCCCGGACACGCTCTCGCCGCAGGTCCCGATCATCGAGGACGTCCTGGACGCACTCGGCATCGCCCGCGTGGGCGCGGCGTCGTACGAGGCCGACGACGTGATCGGTTCGTACGCCGCCCGGGCCACCGGCCCCGTCGACATCGTCACCGGCGACCGCGACCTCTACCAGCTGGTCGACGACGAGCGCGGCATCCGCGTCCTCTACCCCCTCAAGGGCGTCGGCAGCCTCCAGCTCACGGACGAGAACTGGCTGCGGGAGAAGTACGGCGTGGACGGCAGCGGCTATGTCGACCTCGCGCTGCTGCGCGGCGACCCGAGCGACGGGCTGCCCGGCGTGCCCGGCATCGGCGAGAAGACCGCGGCCAAGCTCCTGGACGCGTACGGAAATCTGGCCGGAATCATGGCCGCCGTGGACGACCCGAAGAGCAAGCTGACGCCCTCGCAGCGCAAGCGGCTCGACGAATCCCGGCCGTATGTGGCGGTCGCGCCGACGGTGGTCCGCGTCGCGGACGACGTGCCGCTGCCGGACATCGACCTCGCGCTGCCGAGCGAGCCGCGCGATCCGGCGGCCCTGGACGAGCTCGCGGCGCGATGGGGACTCGGTGGCGCGCTCCAGCGGTTGTTGTCCACCCTTCAGGACTGAGGTGCTAGCTTAGGTAAGCCTAAGCAACTTTTGATCAGGGGAGGCGTCCGCCATGGCAGAACGTCCTGCACGCACAGCACCCAAGACCCATGTGGCGCAGGTCGTGCGCACCGAACGCCTCACCCCACACATGCAGCGCGTGGTCCTCGGCGGCGAGGGCCTCGCCGAGTTCACGGCGGGCGATTCCACGGATCACTACGTGAAACTGCTCTTCCCCGCCGAGGGTGCGACGTATCCGGAGCCCTTCGACATCCAGCGGATCCGTGCGGAGTTCCCACGCGACCAGTGGCCCGTGACGCGTACGTACACGGTCCGCCGGTGGGACCCGCAGGCCCGCGAGCTGGCCCTCGACTTCGTCATCCACGGCGACGAGGGCCTGGCCGGGCCGTGGGCCCAGCGCGTGCAGCCCGGCACCACGGTGCGCTTCCTCGGCCCGGGCGGCGGCTACGCCCCGGACGCCGCGGCCGACTGGCACCTCCTCGCCGGTGACGAGAGCGCGCTGCCCGCGATCGCCGCCGCGCTGGAGGCGCTGCCCGAGGGCGCCAAGGCGTACGCCTTCGTGGAGATCGGCGACGCGGACGAGGAGCAGAAGGTCGATTCGGCCGCGGACATCGAGTGGCTGCACCGCGGGCAGCGCCCCGTCGGCGAGGCCCTGGTCGAAGCGGTGCGCTCGCTGAACTTTCCCGACGGCGACCTCCAGGCGTTCGTACATGGCGAGGCAGGCTTCGTGAAGGAGCTGCGCCGCTATCTGCGCGTGGAGCGTGAGGTGCCGCGCGAGCGGCTCTCGATCTCCGGGTACTGGCGCCTGGGCCACAACGAGGACGGGTGGCAGGCGTCGAAGCGGGAGTGGAACGCGCAGGTTGAGGCCGAGCAGGAAGCGGCGTAGCGCTGCGCTTGGCCGGGGCGGGACGGGGCCGCTCCCGTCCGCCCGCCGGTGAGGGCTGGTCGCGCAGTTCCCCGCACCCCTACGGGCCCGTGAAAATCAGCCCCCTCCGGCGAAGTCCGCTGTCACGATGGCCCCATGCCCTTCAAGATCTCTGACGTAGTCGCGGCGGGGACGCTCGCCCGTCAGGCGCAGCCCACCATCCCCGTCCCCGGCGGCCTCGTCATCCGACCCTGGTCGCCCGATGACGCGCCCGCCGTGTACGAGGCGTTCCAGGACCCGCTGATACAGCGCTGGCACGCGCGGGACGCCGAGTCGGTCGACGAGACCCGGGGCTGGATCGACGGCTGGCGCAAGGCCTGGTCCGAGGAGAAGGACGCGTACTGGGCGATCGCCGACGCCGCCACGGACGAGCTGGTGGGCCGGATCGCGCTGCGCCTGATCGTGCTCGCCGACGGACAGGCCGAAGTCGCTTACTGGACCATGCCGTCGGCCCGCGGCCGTGGCATCGCCCCGCGCGCCCTGACCGCGCTGTCGGACTGGGCCTTCGACGAGGTGGGCCTGCACCGCCTCGAACTCACCCACTCCACGGCCAACGAGGCCTCGTGCCGTGTGGCCCTCAAGACGGGCTTCGAGCCGGAGGGCACCAAGCGCAGCGCGGTCCTCCACGTGGACGGCTGGCATGACATGCATCTGCATGCCCTGATCAGAACCAGCGGTACCAAGGCCCCGTAGATCAAGGCGCCCCCACCGGCCCCCGTACCCTTCACGGTGTGACCCGCAAGCCCCGTATCCCGCCCTCTCCCCTGCCCCAGCGCCGCGGCGTCGACCCCGTGCGGGTCAAACTGCCGGTCGACGGGGCGTGGGAGACCGTGCGGGATCACCTCGTGGCACGGCTCAAGGCCGGGCCCGGGGTGATCGACGGGATGCTGCGGGACGGGCGGATCGTCGGGGCCGACGGCGTGCCGGTGACAGCGGACGCGCCTTATGTGCCCGGCGCCTTCGTGTGGTTCCACCGCGATCTGCCGGACGAGGTCCCGGTGCCGTACGCCATCGACGTCGTCTACCGCGACGAGCACATCGTCGTCGCCGACAAACCGCATTTCCTCGCCACCACACCCCGCGGCAGCCATGTCACCGAGACGGCGCTCGCCCGGCTCCGCACGGAGCTCGATCTGCCCACGCTGGGCGCCGCGCACCGCCTGGACCGGCTCACCGCGGGCCTGATCCTGTTCACCGTGCGGCCCGCCGAACGCGGCGCCTACCAGACGCTGTTCGGCGAACGGCGGGTCCGCAAGGAGTACGAGGCCGTGGCGGCGTACGACCCGGCGGCCGAACTACCCCGCACCGTACGCAGTCACATCGTCAAGGAACGCGGCGTCATCGCCGCCTACGAGGTGCCGGGCGCCGAGCCGAACAGCGAGAGCCTGATCGAACTCGCCGGGCACAACGGCGAGTTGGCCCGCTACCGGCTGACCCCGCACACCGGCCGCACCCACCAGCTGCGCCTCCACATGAGCACCCTCGGTCTGCCGATCCTCGGCGATCCGATCTACCCCGTGGTGCGGGGGCCCGTGCCGCCGGACGATTTCCGGCGGCCGCTCCAACTCCTCTCCCGTGTCCTGGAGTTCACCGACCCCGTCACGGGCGCCGAGCACCGCTTCGTCAGTGCGCGCGAGCTCGGCGCCTGGACCGCGTACGACACCTGGCAGGGGCCGGACGCCCGTCAGTAGCCGCGCCACCAGGTGACGAAGCGCCGCCACGCGCCCTGCCGCGGCACGGTCGCGGCCACCGGCTCCGGTGCGGGCGGCGGCGTGGGCCCCGGCTGGGGCACGACCGGCGCCGGCTGGGCGGGCCGGGGCGCCGGGGACGACACCTGCCAGTCGTTGCGCGGCCCCGGCACCTTCGCCATCGGCCGGGCCGTCACATCCTGCGGCGGCCTGGGCGCGAAATGCACCGGCAGCGACACCAGATGCCGCGAGAGGATCGACGAGTTCCACCTCAACTCGTGTTCCTCTACGGCGAGTTCCACATCAGGGAAGCGCATCAGAAGCGCGTCGACGCCGGTGTCGGCGATGGCGCGCCCGATGTCCTGCCCCGGGCACTCGTGCGGACCGCCGCCGAACGCCAGATGGGAGCGGTTGCCCTGCATGTTGGCGGCGAGATCCGGGCGTACGACGGGGTCCACGTTGCCCGGCGCGATGCCGAAGATCAGACCGTCGCCCGCCTTGATCTGCTTGCCGCCGAGCTGCGTGTCCTGCTTGGCGAAGTAGCCGACCATGGCGCTGAACGGCGGCTCGTCCCACAGGGACTGCTCGACCGCCTCCGGGACGGTCATCTGGCCGCCGCTGAGCTGGGCTCGGAAGCGCGGGTCGGTGAGGACCATCCGCAGGGCGTTGGAGATGAGGTTGGCCGTCGCCTCGTACGCGGCGCAGAGCACGAGCCGCAGATGCGCTGCCACCTCGTCGTCCGTGAGCTGCGCGGGCTGGGCCATGAGGTTGCTGGTGAAGTCCTCCTCCGCCTTCGCCCGGCGCCGCGCCACCAGGCGCAGCAGCGCCTCCATGATGTACTCGTTGCTGGCGATGGCGGTCTCGGTGCCCCTGATCATGTCGCGGACGGCCTGCACCATCCGCTCGTTGTACTCCTCGGGCATGCCGAGGACATGGCACATCACCATCATCGGCAGATGCTCGGCGTACCCGCTCACCAGGTCGGCCTTGCCGTCCTGGCAGATGTCGTTGAGCAGGAGGTTGCTGTAGCGGTTGATGTAGCGGCGGATGCCCCGGTGGTCGAGGCCTCCCATGGCGCCGGTGACCGCGCCGCGCAGCCGCTCGTGCTCGGCGCCCTCCGCGAAGGTGGCCATGGGCTGCCAGGTGACGACGGGGGCGAGCGGGTTGTCGGGGCCCATGGAGCCGTCAAGGACGGCCCGCCACTGGCGCGAGTCGCGGGTGAACTGCGAGGGGGTGCGCACCATGTGGAGGTTCTCGCTGTGGCCGAGGACCGCCCAGATCGGTACGTCGTTGTGCAGCAGGGCCGGGGCCACCGTGCCGTGCTCGGCGCGCAGCTTCTCGTACACGCCTGCGAGGTCGGTGTCCGCCTCGGGACCGTAGAGGCGGCGCAGGCCGCCGGGGCCGAGCCCGTGGGCGGGGCAGCCGGGGGGCGGCAGGGACGGGTCGTCCGTGCCGGGGTGGGAGTGGGAGGGGGTCGTCACGTTCGTCGCTCCGGGGTTGCGGATGAGATGAGGGTCAGACGCGGGCCACGGTCAGGGAGTGCAGGTACCGCATGAGGGTCAGCAGGGTGTCCCGGCTCGACGCGCGCTGCCGGGCGTCGCACTTCACGATCGGCACCGCCTCGTCCAGGTCGAGGGCGCTGCGCAGCGCGTCGATCGGGTGCTGCGGCGCGTCGGGGAAGTCGTTGACCGCGACGACGAAGGGCACGCCGCGCTCCTCGAGGCGGCCGATCACGTCGAAGCTGACCTCCAGGCGCCGGGTGTCGATCAGGACGACAGCGCCGAGCGCGCCTTCGAAGAGCCCGTTCCACAGGAACCAGAAGCGCTCCTGGCCGGGGGTGCCGAACAGATAGAGCACCAGCTCTTCGGAGATGCTGATCCGGCCGAAGTCCATCGCCACGGTTGTGGCCGTCTTGGACTCGGAGCCGTAGTTGTCGTCCACGCCGATGCCGGCCTGGGTCATGGTCTCTTCGGTGGTCAGCGGCCTGATCTCGCTGACCGAGCCGACCATCGTCGTCTTGCCGACCCCGAACCCGCCCACGATCACGACCTTCACCGCGGCCGCGGCCGTGTGCGGCAGCACGTCCTCGCTGCTGGGTCCGGTGATCGTGTCGGTGTTCTCAGAGTTTCTGAAGTCCATGCATCACCGCTTCGAGGAGGGAACGGTCGGGGAGCGTGGAGCGGACGATCGGCTCGCGCGCCTGCACGAGGTCGACGGCGAGCATCCTCGTCAGCAGAATCGTGACCACGCTGAACGGCAGCGCCAGATAGGCCGAAAGCTCGGCTACGGACAGCGGCTGCTTGCATAACCGCAGTACGACGGCGTGCTCTGGCTGCGCCGCGGGTGCCGCCTCGCCGTGCGCGACGATCAGCGTGACCAGGTCGATCGGCGCCCGTTCCGTGTCCTCACCCGTGATGGTGTAGAGCCGCTCGGGGTTCTCCGGGCTGCGCCGTACACGCCGGGGAGGGTCGTCGCCGTGGGCTGGAGGGTCGCCTTCCGGAGAAGTCATACGGCCTGCCCGTCTCGCCGGGGCGGGCTCGTCAGATGGGCGCCGATCCGGACGACCAGGTCCCGCATGCGGTTCCCGATGAGGCCCGCGTCCACGGTCTCCTCCGCGAGCACGGCCAGATAGGCACCGGCGCCCGCGGCCATCATGTAGAAGTAGCCGCCGTCGATCTCGATGATCACCATGCGCATCCCGCCTTCGCTGTGCGGGAACTCGGTGGCGACGGCGGCGGCCAGGGACTGAAGTCCCGCGCAGGCGGCGGCGATCCGGTCGGCTCCGTCGGGGTCGCCGCCGTAGCGCGCGATCCGCAGACCGTCCGCGGAGAGCACCACGATCTGCCGGGTCTGCGGCACCCCGTCGGCGAGCTCCTTGAGCATCCAGTCGAAATTGGCCCGTTGCTGGATCACTTCCAGCCCCCCTCGTCCGCGTTGTCGGCGTTGCCGTGGTCGTTCTCGGTGTGGTCCCTGGGGGACGGCGGGTCGCCGGCGGTGGTCTCGTCGCCCTTGACGCCCTTCATGAAGGCCTCGATCCACAGACCGGGCTCCTTCTCCTCCTTCTTCTTCTTCACCGGTTCGGGTACGACCGGTGTCGTCGGGGGCTTGGCGTACTGCGCGGCCTGGGCCGCGTACTTCGCGTCCTCGGCCTCCTGGGCGACCCGCTGGCTGAACGATGTGCGGACCCGGCTGCGGCGCTGCGGCAGGCCGTTCGACGTCCACTCGGTGACCTCGGGGACGTCGTCCTCCATGGCCGCGGTGAGTTGTGACTTCGAGAGCGGCGGTCCCGCCGTCATGACGCGGGGCTTCTTGCGCCGGATGCCGTGGGGCTCCTTGATGATCTCGCCGTCCGCGTTCACCCGGGGCACCGCGGAGGCGCCGATGCCGTGCGCGAGGCCGGGCGCGGGCCCGCTGCTGATCATTTCGCGCGGGACGATGAGGACCGCCCGGACCCCGCCGTACGCGGACTGCCGCAGCGAGACCTGCAGGTTGTACATCTGCGAGAGGCGTCCCACGACGGCCATGCCCAGGCGCGGGGTCTCACCGAGGTCGTTCAGGTCGATGCCGGCCTGGGCCTGGGCGAGCATGCGCTCGGCCCGCGCCCTGGCCTCCTCGCTGAGGCTGACGCCGCCGTCCTCGATCTCGATCGCGATGCCGGTCTGCACCTCGACGGCGGTCACATGGACGCGGGTCTGCGGCGGCGAGTAGCGGGTGGCGTTGTCGAGGAGCTCGGCGCAGGCGTGGATGAGCGGTTCGACCGAGGTGCCACGGATGGCGATCTTGGCGATCGAGTGCAGATCGACGCGCTGGTACTCCAGGATCCGCGACATGGCCCCGCGCAGCACGCTGTACAGCGGTACGGGCTTGGGCCACTGGCGTCCGGGGCGGGCGCCGCCGAGCACGGTGATCGAGTCGGCGAGGCGGCCGATCAGCGCGGTGCCGTGGTCGATGCGCAGCAGGTCGTCGAAGACCTCGGGGTTGCGGCCGTGGAACTCCTCCATCTCGCGCAGTTCCGCGGACTGTTGGTGGACGATGGACTGGACGCGCCGGGCGATGTTGACGAAGGCGCGCTGCGAGGACTCGCGCATCGCCTCTCCGGTGTCCAGGGTGTCCAGGACGTTGCGGAGCATCTGCCGCTGCGACTCCGGGAGTTCGGCGAAGGACTCGTCACCGTCGACCAGGTGGCGGATCACTTCCGAGGGTGCTTCGCCCTGCCGGAGCCGGAACACGGCCTCGGGGATGATCTCACTGCCCAGGCGGACGGTCTCGTCGTCATGGGATGCGATGCGCCGCTCCAGGGAGGCGAGCCGCTGTCCGTACTGCGCGTGGAGCTCACGGTTGGACCGGCCGCGGCGCACCGCTTCGGCGCCGACCGCGATGACCACGAGGGTGGCGATCGCACCGCACCAGCCGACCGCGATGCGGGCGGGTTCCGTGACCGCCGCGACGGCGGCTCCGGTTGCCGCGGCCATCAGCATGGCGGGCAGCAACAGCACACGTGCGTAAGGGACTTCTCGGCCACCGGGAGGCGATTGAACACTCACCATGTATGCCCTCTGAACACTCGTCTTGGGGGGAGGAATTGGGGTTGATGCTGGGAAATGGGGGGATTCTTCGGGGAGTTGAGAACGAATGACACATGCGAACTATCAACAGATCTGGGAACAAGCGCGCGAATCTATCGCAACTCGTTTCAACTCGCCGCGCTCCGGGCGAGCTTAGTCCGCCGGAATCATCGCCGAGTCATATTCCGCAACCCTCTGCAGAGGTCTCACCGACAGGCATACACTCGGCTCCATTTACACGCGTGGCGATCAATCGAACACGTGGAGTGATGACGTCGAACAGGCGCGAACACGGCTTCGGGGGGACTTGGGCGGGAGGGGAATCACCACCGCCCGGCCGTGGTTGACGCCCCGTATGGACGGCTGCTCCACTGGGCGCATGCGCCCTCAGCTCCGGCTGGTCACCCGCGACCACATCGACCTCGGTCGCGTGTGGTCCGCGTCGTGTTGCTCCTGACCGCTTCCAAGTCAGCGCACACCACGACCAGTTGAGATGAGGCTCCACCATGCCCGTCGAGTTCCTCGGCATCGCAGCGACCAACGAAGGCTCCGAAGTCACCGCGCGCTCCGGCGCCTCCTTCGACAAGGACTACACGCTCAGGCTCGCCCGCGCCCACGAGGACCACGGCTGGGACCGCGTCCTGTTCGCCTACGGATCCGGATCCCCCGACCCCTCCCCCGCCGCCGCCTACATAGCGGCCCGCACGGACAGGCTCCAGATCCTGGTCGCGCACCGCCCGAACGTCTCGTACCCCACCTTCGCCGCGAAGACCTTCGCGACCCTGGACCGGATCAGTGACGGCCGCCTCGCGGTGCATTTCATCACCGGCGGCAACGACCAAGAGCAGCGGCGCGAGGGCGACTTCCTCACCAAGGACGAGCGGTACGCGCGCACCCGCGAGGCCATCCAGATCATCAAGAAGGCGTGGACCTCGCACGAGCCCTTCGACCACGAGGGCGCGCACTACCGCTTCAAGGACTTCGTCAGCGACACCTTCCCGGTCCAACAGCCGCATCCGCGCGTCTCGTTCGGGGGTTCATCGCCCGCCGCGTACGCAGCCGGGGGCGCCGAGGCCGACATCTACTGCCTGTGGGGCGAGCCCCTGGCGCAGACCGCCGAGCAGATCGAGTCGGTGAAGGCGGCGGCGAAGGCCGCGGGCCGCACCGACGTCCCCCGGATCCAGGTGGCGTTCCGCCCGATCATCGCGCCGACCGAGGAACTGGCCTGGGAGAAGGCGCACGCGACGCTGGCCCGCATCAAGGCACGCAAGGCGGGCGCGCCGCCGTCCCGCCCGCCCGTCTCCCACCACCACCCTTCAGCGGAAGTCGCTGCGCTCCCCTTGGATCACCCGCTGAAGAGCCCGGAGAACTCGGGCTCGCAGCGGCTCCTGGCGGTGGCGGCGTCGGGCGAGCGGCACGACCGCGCCCTGTGGACGCCGACCGCGGCGGAGACCGGCGGCGCCGGCAACTCCACGGCCCTGGTGGGCACTCCGGAGACGGTCGCCCAGGCCTTGCTCGACTACTACGACCTGGGCGTCGACATCCTCTCGGCCCGCGGCTACGACCTCCTGGACGACGCGATCGACTTCGGCCGCCAGGTGATCCCGCTCGTCCGGGAGGAGGTCGCGAAGCGGGACGCGGCGCGGGCGAGCTCGGCGGCGTAACTCTCAGAAGGGGCGGGCCCGGGGAAGAAACCACCCCTTGCCCGCCCCCACCGGCCGTCACCCGACCGAGCTGTACGCCACGACCCCCCGCAGCAACTGATCCACGGCCTTCCGCGCATTCTTGGCCACGGTCGACCCCTCGCGGGGAGCAGCAGCCGCAATCTGCCCCAGCACATCGATCACCTGCTTGCACCACCGGACAAAGTCCCCGGCAGGCATCTCGATCTCCCGCAGCACCTCGTCGAGCCCCTTGTCGGACGCCCACATGTACGCGGCCCAGGCGAACCCCAGATCGGGCTCCCGCTGCCCGACCCCCTCCGCCTGGTTGATCTTGAACTCTTCCTCCAGGGCATCGAGCCGCCCCCAGATCCGCACCATCTCGCCGAGGGAGGCCTTCACCTTCCCGGAGGGCAGCTTGGGCGCGAGTGCGTCGTCCGCCATCCGGGCCTCGAACACCAACGCCGAGACGCACGCGGCCAGTTCGGCCGGGCTGAGCCCCTCCCACACGCCTTCCCGCAGGCATTCGCTCGCCAGCAGATCCAGCTCTCCATACAGCCGGGCGAGCCGCCTGCCGTCGTCGGTGACCTCGTCACCCCGGAGATAGTCCATCTCGGTGAGCAGCGCGACGATCCGGTCGAAGGTGCGCGCGATGGTGTTCGTCCGCCCCTCGATCCGCCGCTCCAGCTGCACGGTGTCCCGCCGCAGGCGGTAGTAGCGCTCGGCCCAGCGCGCGTGGTCCTCACGCTCGTCGCAGCCGTGGCAGGGGTGCGCGCGCAGCTCCGCGCGCAGCCGGGCGATCTCCTGGTCGTCGGCGGCGGCAGCGCGCCCCTTGCGGTGCCGCTCGGGCACGATGTGCCCGGCCTTGGTGCGCAGCGCGGACGCCAGGTCACGGCGCGACTGCGGGGAACGCGCGTTGAACGACTTCGGGATCCGCATCCGGTCGAGGGCTTCCACCGGCACCGGGAAGTCCATCGCCGCGAGCCGCTTGACCTGCCGCTCGGCGGTCAGCACCAGCGGCCGCGGACCGTCCTGGTGCTCGAAGCCCCGGTGGCCGTTGACCCGTCCCGCCGGCAGCCCCGGGTCGAGGACGAGCGCGAGCCCCGCGTACTTGCCGGTCGGCACATGGATGACGTCGCCCGGCTTGAGCTTCTCCAGGGCGGCGGCCGCGGCGGCCCTGCGCTGGTTGGCGCCCTGCTTGGCGAGCTCGGTCTCCCGGTCCTTGAGCTCGCGGCGCAGCCGCGCGTACTCGTCGAAGTCCCCCAAGTGGCAGGTCATGGAGGCCTTGTAGCCCTCAAGACCTTCCTCGTTCTTCTGCACCTGCCGCGAAATCCCCACGACCGACTTGTCGGCCTGGAACTGCGCGAAGGACGTCTCGAGCAGCTCACGCGAGCGGTGCCGCCCGAACTGCTCGACGAGGTTCACCGCCATGTTGTACGAGGGCTTGAAGCTGGACCGCAGCGGATACGTACGCGTGCCGGCGAGCCCGGCCAGGTGCTCCGGGCTCATGGCCCGCTGCCACAGCACGACCGCGTGGCCCTCGATGTCGATGCCGCGCCGCCCGGCGCGACCGGTCAACTGCGTGTACTCGCCGGGGGTGATGTCGGCGTGCTGTTCGCCGTTCCACTTGACGAGCTTCTCCAACACCACGCTGCGCGCGGGCATGTTGATGCCCAGGGCGAGCGTCTCGGTGGCGAAGACGGCGCGCACGAGCCCGCGTACGAAGAGCTCCTCGACGACCTCCTTGAAGGTGGGCAGCATGCCCGCGTGGTGCGCGGCGATGCCGCGCTCCAGGCCTTCGAGCCATTCGTAGTAGCCGAGGACGTGCAGGTCCTCGTCGGGGATCGCGGCCGTGCGCTCCTCGACGATCTCGCGGACCTGCATCCGCGCGTCGTCGTCGTTCAGCCGAAGGCCCGCGTGCAGACACTGCTGCACGGCGGCCTCGCAGGCCGCGCGGCTGAAGATGAACGTGATGGCGGGCAGCAGGCCCTCGGAGTCGAGCCGGTCGATGACCTCGGGGCGGCCCGGCGTCCAGATCCGCGACCGCTGTCGGCGCTCGCGCTCACGGTCGGCCTCGCGGACCATCTTGCCCTTGCGGCGGTCGCGCGGGTTGTACGAACGGCTGGCCTCCATGCGCGCCATGCGCGTGAGGTCGGGGTTGACCGTCTTCTTCCGGCCCTCGCCCTCCTCGAAGAGGTCGTACATCCGGCGCCCGGCGAGCACGTGCTGGAACAGCGGCACGGGCCGGTGCTCGGAGACGATCACCTGGGTGTCGCCGCGCACGGTGTCCAGCCAGTCGCCGAACTCCTCCGCGTTCGAGACCGTCGCCGACAGGGACACGAGCGTGACCGACTCCTGGAGGTGGATGATCACCTCTTCCCAGACGGCTCCCCGGAAGCGGTCGGAGAGGTAGTGCACCTCGTCCATCACCACATAGCCGAGGTTCAGCAGCGACTGCGAGCCCGAATACAGCATGTTGCGCAGCACTTCGGTGGTCATCACGACCACGGGCGCATCGGAGTTGACGCTGTTGTCGCCGGTCAGCAGGCCGACCTTGTCCGCGCCGTAGCGCTTCGCCAGGTCGGCGTACTTCTGGTTGGAGAGCGCCTTGATCGGCGTCGTGTAGAAGCATTTCTTGCCCTGCAGCAGGGCCAGGTGCACGGCGAACTCGCCGACGATCGTCTTGCCCGAACCCGTGGGGGCGGCCACGAGCACGCCCTTGCCCGCCTCGAGCGCCTGGCAGGCCTCGATCTGGAAGGGGTCGAGGCCGAATTCGTACATCTCGCGGAAGCCCGCGAGTGCGGTGGCCTGCTCGGCAGCGCGCTCGCGCGCCGCCGCGTACCGCTCGGCCGGTGAGAGGTCCTCTGTCATCGTGCTTTCGAGCCTACCGGCCACCACTGACAACGGACGATCATTATCTGCCTTACGGCCCCGGGGACCCTTCGGGCACCAGGATCCGCACGGCTCCCGCCAGACACTCCGCCGTCAGCGGCAGCGCTCCCAGCTGCTCTCCGTCCGCGTACCCGGTCACGCCCGAGGCCGCCAGTTCGACCTTCCGCGCCCGGTGGACGGTGACCTTGGGATGGTCCAGGTGCGTGCCCTTGTAGACGCGCGGGAAGACCTTCAGGAGCGTCGTGCGGCTGCAGTCGCCGACGACCGTGACGTCGAAGAGTCCGTCGCTCATGTCGGCGCCGGCGCAGATCTTCATGCCGCCGCCGTACGAGGATCCGTTCCCGACGGCGACGAGCGTCGCGTCGACCTCGTGGACCACCCCGCCGTCCAGCGTGATCCGGTACGGGACGGGCTTGAAGGCGGCCAGCTCGGCGACCATCGCGAGGTCGTACTTGAAGCGGCCGGTGGGCCAGCGCATGCGATTGCCGCGGTCGTTGACCCGTGAGTCGAAGCCGGATGCGAGCACCGTGCCGAACCAGGTCTTGCCGACCCGCCCCAGGTCGACGGCGCGGGTGCGTCCCGCGTCGAGCGCGTCGGCGACGACCGCCCCGGCGGCCGCCGGGTCCCGCACCGGGAGCCCGAGCGCCCGTGCGAAGTCGTTGCCGGTGCCCACGGCGATCACCCCCAGCGGGGTGTCCGTCTGCGCGACGGCCTGCAGCGCGAGGCTCGCCATGCCGTCGCCGCCGACGGCTATCAGCGCCCCCGTGCCGCCCTCGACGGCGTCCCGCGCCCTGCGCAGCGCATCGGCGGCGTCCTCGCCGATGACCGTGCGTACGGAGAAGCCTGCTGCCCGCAACGCGGAAGCGGCCGGCTGCGCCGCGTGGGCGCCCCGGCCGCGTCCCGCGGTGGGATTGACGAAGAGGGTGATCTCGCTGGTCACGGCCGGACCCTACAAGGTCAGGTCACGTCGTCGAAACCGTTTACCCGGTCCCGGTCCGGGCTGCTCTGCTGCGGAAGGGCGCGACTGGCCGAAACGGACTCGATCTCGCCGACGTCCTCGGGCGTCAGATCGAGGTCGGACGCCTCGTCGTCGTCGGGCCCCGCGGCATCGATCCTGGCCTTGCGCCGGTCGTTCAGGAGCGAGAAGGCGGTGGCCGCGAAGTACAGCACCCAGATCGGCCCGGCGAGCATGATCATGGTCAGCGGGTCCGTGCTGGGCGTGGCCACGGCCGCGAAGACCGTGATGCCCATGATCATCCCGCGCCACCAGCCGAGCATCCGCTTGCCGGTGATGGCTCCGGTGAGGTTGAGCATGACCAGCAGCAGCGGAAGCTCGAAGGAGAGGCCGAATACGATCACCATGCGGGTGACCAGGTCGATCAGTTCGTCCAGCGGCAGCTGGTTGTCGACGCCGCCGGGTGAGAAGTCGAGCAGCACCCGCGCCATGGTCGGCAGCGTCTTGTACGCGAAGAACCCACCGCACATGAACAGCGGGAAGCCGGCACCCACGAAGGCGTAGGCGTACTTCTTCTCGCTCTTGTGCAGGCCAGGGGCGACGAATGCCCACAGCTGGTACAGCCAGATCGGCGACGCGAGCACCACGCCGGCCATCAGGGAGATCTTCAGGGCGAGCGTGAACGGCGTGATCAGACCGTTCAGCACGATGCGCGCGCAGGTCTCGTCCCCGCCCTTCTTCGCCAGCTCGGCGAAGCTGGATTCGCACCCTACGGAACTCAGGATCGGGTCCGTGAAGAACTCGATGATGTCCTTGTAGAAGAAGGCAGCGACGATCGCGACGACGATGATGGCCAGCACGGCCTTCGCGAGCCGGTTGCGGAGCTCACGCAGGTGCTCCGCAAGAGGCATCCGCCCCTCGGGATCCTGTTCCTTCTTGCGGGCAGACTTGAGCAACCCACGTCCTCATCTCGTGCGGCAGGCCGGCCGTCGCCGGCCTTGGATCAGCGCTTAGTCGTGCTGTCGGTGGGCTCGGTGACCGGGCGCGAGCTGGTCACGTCGCCGGGCGCGGCCTGGATGGTGCGCGGCTGGGCGGCGGAAGGGTCGCTGGGCGGGTCGGCCGGGGCGGCTTCGTCCTTCTTGCCGTCCGTCTTCATCGCCTTGGCCTCGCTCTTGAGGATGCGCGCGGACTTGCCGAGCGACCGGGCCATGTCGGGAAGCTTCTTCGCGCCGAACAGCAGAACGATGACGACGAGAATGAGAATGATCTCGGGGGCGCCGATCTTTCCGAACATAGGTCTTTACCTTCTCACCGAGGCGGCAGGGGCGGGGCTGCCGGACAGGCCGGACTTGCTGTCCGGCCACCGTGCTGGCAGCGATCGTAACGCTCAGGGGTGAACGCAGGGCAATCCCTGTGCGTACTCCCAGTCGCGGCCCGCGCCTCGCACTCCGGGCCACTTCAGCAGCGTACCTGCCGTACAAGGGAAGTTGACAGGCCGCGGTGTCGATGCGCGTCTCCCCGGCACCTGTGGGATTCACAGGATCTAAAGGACATCCCGGCCCGCACGGGCCACGCCCGTCGCCGCCGCCTCGAGATCCTCCGCCGCGCGATTGATCCGCTGTGTGGTCTCCGTCACTTGACGGCTCAGACGCTGCGCCTCCAGGAAGACCCGGATCGCCAGAACGCCGAGCACGGCCAGGCCGCAGAACCCCACAGCAATCGCCAGCATCGCCCAGAACATGCGCCGAGCCTAGACGGTCGAGTGCAGACGCAGCGTCCGCACCCCGCCGCCGGTGAGGAGTTCGACGATGCGCTCGCCCGCGGGCTTGCGCACCGCGGCCCCGCACTCGGGGCAGGTGAAGGAGTAGAAGGTGGTGCGGGCCGATGCGCCGATGGCCAACCGCAGGGCGCCCGCGGAGAGTTCGAAGCGGGCGCGGCAGTCGGGGCAGGCGGCCTTGAAGAGCACAGGGGCGATTCTCGACATTCCGGGAATCTCGGACATGATGCTGGTGTTCAACGTCCTTGCTCCTGCCTGTCGTACGGCCCTTCCGGGTGTCGGTCATAGGCCGCGAGGGCCTCACGCGCCGCCTGTCGCGCGCTATCCGCGAGGTCGGCCGGGGAGACGATGTGCCCGTCGCCGCCGAGCCGCAGCGCGAGCCTGCGCAGCGAGGTGGGGTCCGGGGTGCGCAGCGTGATCCGCAGGCCGCCGTCGGGGAGCTCCTCGGCGCTGTCGTGCGGGTAGTACTCGGCGACCCAGCGGCCGCCGGGCCCCACCTCGATGACCACCTCGGGGTCCTCGGCGGCGGGCTGCACGAGCCCCTCGGAGAGATCGCGCAGCTCGACATCGGGCGGCGACGACGCCTCGTCCATGATCCTGATCTCGGCCACCCGGTCGAGACGGAAGGTGCGGCGCGCCTCGGAGAGGTAGCACCACGCCTCCATGTACGTGTGCCCCACGGCGAAGAGCCGGATCGGGTCGACCTCGCGCTCGGTCAGCTCGTCGCGCGCGGGCGAGTAGTAGCGCAGCCAGAGCCGGCGCCGCTCGGAGATCGCGCGGTCGACGTCCGCGAAGACGCCGCCCTCGGACTCGAAGGTGACCGAAAGACGTGCGCTGGCCCCGGCGGCCTCGCCGGCAGCCGTCTCCAGCTTGGCGGTGGCACGCAGCAGCGCCTGCCGGTCGCTCTCGCGCAGCCCGGGCAGGGTGGACACCGCGCGGGCGGCCACCAGGAGCGCGGTGGCCTCGTCGGCGGCGAGCCGCAAGGGGGCCGCCACGTCGTCCGGGTTGTGCCACCAGATGCGGTCGCCGTCGGTGTCGATGTCCAGGAGGTCGCCGCCGCGGAAGCTGGTCCCGCACAGCGGCAGCACGTCCAGGTCGGAGATCAGCTCGTCCTGGGTGATCCCGAAGGCGCGGGCGACGTCGCTGACGTGGGCGCCGGGGCGCTCGCGCAGATAGGTCACCAGGGAGAGCATCCGCCGGGTCTGGTCGATGGCGTTCGAGGCCATTCTCGGTACGTCCCCTCAGCCCTTGGCCACGGCGCGCAGCCGGTCCACGACGTCGGCCCGCAGCTCCGCGGGCTCCAGGACCACCACATCGGGCCCGAACTCCACCAGCCAGGCATCGAGCCCGTGCCCGTACGGAATCTCCAACTCGTCCCATCCCTCGCCCAGTTCGCGTATGTGGGCGGCCTTGGCCCGCAGCGGATAGCCCGCGCCCGTGCGCAGCCGGATGAGGGCGGAGCGGTCGGCGCTCTCCCCCGCCCAGCCCGCCACGGTCTCGCGCACCGTGACCACGTCGGGGACGTCGGCGGTGAACTTTCCGGCGCGGGCGCGCACCTTGCCCGTGATGCGGGAGAGCCGGAAGACCCGCTCGGCACCGCGGTCGCGGTCCCAGCCGGCCAGGTACCAGTGGCCGCGCCAGCATTCGAGCGCCCACGGCTCGACGTGCCGCTGCTCGGGGCGGGCCGCGGTGGCCTTGCGGTAGTCGAAGGCGACGGGGCGGCGGTCGCGGCAGGCGAGCATCAGCGGCTCGAAGGACGCCTCGTGCACGGGGATGCGCGGTTCGAGGGCGCTGTGTGCCTCGTACGGGTCGACGTCCTCGGGCAGCCCGGCGGCGCGCAGCTTCTGCAGGGCGCCGCTGGCCGCTCCGGCGAGGCGGGCCTGCTGCCAGACCTTGGCCGCGAGGCCGAGCGCGGCGGCTTCCTCGGCGTCGATGGTGATGGGCGGAAGGCGGTTGCTGTCGCGCCGGGCGAGATAGCCCACGTCACCGTCGAGATTCTCCACCGTCTCGATGACCAGGCCGAGTTCGCGCAGATCGTCCTTGTCGCGCTCGAACATCCGGTTGAAGGAGTCGTCGTTCCCCGCTTCGAGATAGGCCTCGATGGACTCGCGCAGCTCGCGCTTGCTGAGCGGCCGCCGCGTCCCGAGCAGACACAGCGCCAGGTTCATCAGCCGCTCGGCCTTGGCAATGGCCATCGACGCCCTTTCTCAACAGTGCTTCCGACCGCCGACCGTACCGCCCGGGGGTGCCCTGGCAAAAGCCGAGGGCCCATGCCAGGACAGGCATGGACCCTCGGTGGACAGGTCTGATCAGACCCTGGCCTCAGTCGTCGCTCAGACGGAGACGAGATCGCAGACGAAGATCAGCGTCTCGCCCGGGGCGATACGGCCGCCGCCGGCGCCGCGGTCGCCGTACGCGAGGTGGGCGGGGATGATCAGCTCGCGCCGGCCACCGACCTTCATGCCCTGGACACCCTGGTCCCAGCCGGAGATGACCTGGCCAGCACCGAGCTGGAACTCCAGCGGGTTGCCGCGGTTCCAGCTCGCGTCGAACTCCTCGCCCGTGCCGAAGGCCACGCCCACGTAGTGGACCTTGACGAAGTCGCCGGCCTTCGCGACCGCGCCGTCACCCTCCCAGATGTCCCTGATCTGCAGCTCGGCCGGCGGCTCGCCGCCCGGGAAATCGACCTCGGGCTTCTCAATGCTCACGAAAATGCTCCTGCTTGATACGGATGGTCATGCGCGGACAGTCTTACATCTTCGCCCGGCGTCACATCTTCGCGAGGATGTCCACGGAGAAGACCAGCGTGGAGTCCTTCTTGATGGTGCTGCCCTGCGGCGGCTGGTCACCGTACCCGAGCTCCGGCGGGACGACGATCAGGACACGGCTGCCGACCTTCTTGCCGGTCAGGCCCTGTGCCCAGCCCTTGACGACCTGCGCCAGCTGGAACGAGGCGAGCTGACCGCTCTCGTACGAGGAGTCGAACTCCTTGCCGTCGGCCCACAGCACGCCCTTGTACTGGCACAGCAGGCTGTCGGTCTCCTTGATCTCGTCGCCGTCGCCCTCGATGACGTAGTTCGCGACGAGCTTCTTCGGGGCGTCCTTCTTCGGGACGTCGATCGAGGGGGCCTTGCCGTCCGTGTTCGTGCCGACCTTGGGGAGGTCGATGTTGGACTGCGCGACCTCGTCGCCCTTGGCCGAGCTCTTGGCGTTGAAGGTGTTCACCAGGTCGACGACGAAGACCAGGGTGTCGTCGCCCTTGATGCCCGCCTGCTTGTTGCCCTCCGTGCCATATCCCATCTTCGGGGGGATGGCAAGCTCCACGCGGCTGTCGAGCTTCTTGCCGACCAGGGCCTGGTCCCAGCCGGGGATGACCTGGCCGACGCCGATCGGGAAGACCGTGGGGTTGCCCCGGTCGTAGGAGTTGTCGAAGACCTTCGCCGTGGCCCAGATCTGGCCGAGGTAGTTGGCCTGGAGGTAGTCGCCCTTCTTCACCTCGGCACCCTTGCCCTGGATCAGGGTCTTGACCGCGAGGTCGGAGGACGGCTTGCCGTTCCCCTTCGCGACGGTCGGCTTCTGGCCGAACTTCGTCCCCTTCGTGATCTCGGGCACGGGCCCGTCCACGATCTTCGCCGTCGGCGCGGCCGAGGTCGAGTTGGTGGGGGACGGGCTGTCGCTGGACTTGGCCTTGTCGGCCTTGTCGTCACCACACCCGGCCAGCGTGAGCAGGCCGGCCGGAACGGCAAGGAGAAGTGAGCGTCGGCGCACGGTGGGGGCCTCGTATCGGTCGATCTTGTCGGTTGGCGTGCGCGCAACTCTACGCATGGAGAAGGGGGGGGGCGGAGGGAAACTAAGCGGCCCCCCCGGGGGTAGGCCCCCACACCCCCCCCCACAACCCGGTTTAAAAAAAAGCAAAAAAAAAACA
>NZ_JBHYIG010000143.1:0-24720 GCF_042740015.1 Streptomyces sp. NPDC059037 | reverse complement strand
CCCGCGGGGCCCCTGTGTTTCTTGTCGTGGGTGCTAAACCCCCCCCCAAACCCGCGCGGGGGGGTACCAACACGGGTATCCCCCCCCCCCCTTCGCGTATCCGCTACTTCAGCCCCAGCACCATCGCGTCCGACGGCGACGACCACACCGTCCGCGCCTCGCCGAAGCCCGCGTCGCGCAGGGTCCGTGCGTGCCACTCCGGCGGCGGGGTGTCGCCGTCCGCGTGCTCGCCGTAGATCTCGAAGCGCTTGGCGGTGGGCTCGGCGAGGACCGGGTCCTTGGCGGCGAGGTCCCACCAGTCCTTCCAGTCCAGGGCGCCGTCGGCCTTGGCGGCGTCCATGCGGGCGTGCCGCTGGGCCCGGTCGGCGGCGTTCAGGCGCGGCGTCGCGGGGTCGGGCATGTGGTCGGCGTTGAGGAAGACTCCGCCGTCCCTGACGACGCCCGCGATCTGGGCGTACAGAGCGGTGAGGGGTTCGCTGTGCAGCCAGTGCAGGGCGGTGGCGGTGAGGACGGCGTCGTACGTGTCGTACGGGAGCTGAGACGTCCACTCGGGGTCCTTGAGGTCCGCGGTGACGAAGGTGACGCGGTCGTCCCCGGCGAAGGTGCCCTCGGCGATGGCGAGCAGCGCGGGGTCGAGGTCGACGCCCGTGCTGACGGCCTTCGGGAACCTCATGAGCAGCCGGTCCGTAATACTCCCCGTACCGCACGCGAGGTCGAGCACGCGCGGTTCGGGGCCGACGGTGGCCTCGACCATGTCGAGCATGACCCGGAACCGCTCCTCGCGGTCGGGCAGATACCACTCCTGCTGCCGGTCCCAGCTGTCCTGCCAGGCACGCCAGTCGGTCGCGGGCGCGGTTTCCGTCATCAGAACCCCTCCAGTACGTAATACGCTCTCGTAATACCCTCGAAGCACGCGCAGCCGTTACTCACGCACTCACGAAGATAGCCCGCCCCGGTAAGGACTACAAGTGGAACTGGCCTATTACTCGGACTACGCCGTACGTCTGGTCAACAGCGAGGAGCCGGGTCGCAACAAGGACGCACTGACGTCGGTCGAGGCGGTCCGCGAGCTCTTCGGCGCCAACCAGCAGGCGGCACGCCGCGCCACGGACTCCGACGTCACCCGCTTCCGCTCGGTGCGGGCCAGGCTCCGCGCGGTCTTCGAAGCGGCCGACGGCGGCGACGAGACGCTCGCCGTCGACCTGCTGAACTCACTGCTCCTGGAGTTCCCGGTCAGTCCGCAGATCTCCGGCCACGACCACCGGGACGACGACGGCCGTCCGCTGTGGCACATGCACCTGGCGGACCACCCCTCGAACGCGACCGCCGGATACGCCGCGATCGCCGCGATGGGCCTCGCCTTCCACCTCACCGAGCACGGCGTGGACCGCCTCGGCCTGTGCGAGGCAGCGCCGTGCCGCAACGCCTATCTCGACACGTCGACCAACCGTTCCCGACGCTACTGCTCGGACCGCTGTGCGACCCGCGCCAATGTCGCCGCCTACCGGGCCCGCAAGCGCTTGGAGACGGAGCGGTCGGACAGCACGGGCCGCGCGGCCGACACGGCCCAGCGCAGCAGTGCGAACGGGGAGCGCTGAGCGGACTTGAGCCGGGGCGGGCGGTAGCGGAACCACACCTTCCCCAGGACGAGTTCCTCGGGCACGGTGCCGTAGTCCGTGCTGTCCCCGCCCGCGAACGCGTTGTCCCCGAGCACCCACCAGCCGCCGTCGCGCCGCTCGGCGGCCCGCTTGACGACCAACAGGTCCTGCTGGAACGGATGCCGGAGCACCACGACGTCACCGGCCCGCACCCGCGCGCCCCACTGCACCATCAGCCGGTCACCGTGGTACAGCGTGGGCACCATCGACGGCCCGGTCACCTCGGCAGCGCCCAACGGCAAGATGGCCCTTCTCCGTTCGCTCTCCTGCGACAGCTCCGGCATCACCGGCACCTCCCCGGTCCTATCCTCCACGAGTCCCAGTCTGACCCTGGACTTTTGTCCTAAGCCCATGGGGGCACCCGCGAAAACCCGTCTCTCACGGAGTAATGTCCCACCTGAGAAGACGATCACGAGGAAGGACAGCTACATGCTTTCCCGCCTGTTTGCCCCCAAGGTGAAGGTCAGCGCCCACTGCGACCTGCCCTGCGGCGTGTACGACCCGGCCCAGGCCCGCATCGAGGCGGAGTCGGTCAAGGCAGTCCAGGACAAGATGGCCGCCAACGACGACGTGCAGTTCCAGACGCGCGCCGTGGTCATCAAGGAGCAGCGCGCAGAGCTCGCCAAGCACCACGTGTCGGTGCTCTGGAGCGACTACTTCAAGCCCCCGCACTTCGAGAAGTACCCGGAGCTGCACCAGCTGGTCAACGACACCCTCAAGGCCCTCTCGGCCGCGAAGGCCTCGTCGGACCCGGCCACGGGCCAGAAGGCGCTGGACTACATCGCCCAGATCGACAAGATCTTCTGGGAGACGAAGAAGGCCTGACCCCTGGCGGTCAGCCCCCTTTTTCGCGCACACGAGAGCACCCGGCATCCGCGCGGAGCCGGGTGCTCTCGGCGTTCCGTCAGCTCCGAATCGCCGCGAGACCCTTCGCCAGATCCTCGGCGTTCATGATCGGGTTGATCTCGATCTCCGCGCCCAGCTCGAAGAGCGGCTCGGCGATCGCCGGCATCTCCGGGCTCTCCTGCATGTCGAAGACGAAGGTGCAACACCTCTTGCCCTGGCTGGGGCCGAAGTACGCGGCCTCGGGCTTTATGCGTGCCGCCATCTCCTGCATGATCTTGGGCAGTGTGCCGTTCTTGACCGCCTCGTTCGCGAGCTGGGTGTCCAGGCGCGCTCTCAACATGACCCTCATCGCACTCACTCCTCCTTTCCAGGATCCCGCCGCTTGCCCGGCCCCGCATCCGCGCCCGTCAGTGCCCGCGTGCGCAGCGCGAGGAGCGCTCCGGTGCGGAACGTCGGATCGGTGAGCCGTACGCCGAAGAGGTCGTCCAGCTGGCGGAGCCTGCCGCGCACGGTCTGCGGGTGGATGCCGAGGGCGTCCGCGACCTCGGGGGCCGTGCGTCCCCACGATGCGAGCAGTGCCTCCAGGGTCTGGGCGAGCCGGGCTGCCTTCCCCGGTGGCAGCCCCTTGAGGACGCCGGTGACACGGTCCGCCATCAGCCGCCCGATCGGGGCGCCGGACAGCAGCTGTACGTCGAGCAGGTGGTCGGCGGCCGCGAGCAGTTCGCCCCTGGGTGCGTCGAGCCTGCGCCGGTGCTTGAGGGCGAGCCGCGCGCAGTGCGAGGAGAGCCAGGCGTCGCCGAGCGCGACCGTGGGGCCGATGGCCGCCGCGTGATCGCGCACCGCCGCCCGCAGCCGGTCCACGCGGCCGCCCTCCTCCGGATCGGGGACGACCAGGAGCAGTTCACCGCCCCTCGGCAGGATCAGTACGTCCTCGTCGAGACCGGCGGCGAGCACCTGTCCGCCACCGCCCGCCTGCCGCATCACCAGACAGGCCACCGCTTCGGGAAGCCGCCAACTCGCCTGCTCCGCAAGGGCGGTGAGCGCTTCGCCGCGGGGCTGCGCCGACTGCTCGAGGAGCTGCGCGGCCAGCGCCCTGCGGCTGCGCTGGGTCGGTCCGGTGGCGCGGGCCCTGGCTGCCGCATGGCCGCGCACCGCGAGATCGGACAGCGCGGCGGTGTGCACCAGGACGGCCTCGGTGACGGCCAGGCCGGCCTCCGGCGGCAGGGCGGCCTCCTGCGCGAGCGCGACGTACCGGCGGCAGGCGACCCGGGCGCCGGTGCGGTAGGCGGCCTGGATCCCGTCCGTGCCGCGGCCGTTGAGGAATTCGAGCCGGCCAAGGCGCTGGAAGAAGAGCTCATGGTCACCCTGCGGCGCTTCCGGGTCGTCGACGAGCTCCACGAACTGGCGCATGGCGCGGTGCACGGCGGCCGTCACGTCCCGGCCCACGGCGGATACGGTCGGCCGCTGGTAGACGCGCACGTCACGGCGGATCGCGGTGAGCATCTCCGCGGCGATCTCCTCGATGCGGGGCCGCAGCACTTCGGCGAAGACCTCGGGGATCTCGTGCCACGGCCGGCGGGAGAACGTACTCACGGTGCTCTGCACAGCCCATCCCTCCCTCGACACCCGGCGGTTACCGAACAGTAAGTCTGTGGGGACGCGGACGCCCGGGTCCAGTCCCGTGACGTACGGGGCGGTGGAGGGCTCACCGGCGTGAGTGGCCGGGGCGCGGAAGTGTCACGCGCGTTCAGGATTTCGGCGCCCTGCGGCGCGGCCCGTGGCGTGCGCCCGGCGGCTGAACCAGCGTGTGCCGCCCGGCGATACGCGCCGGTAACACCGAGCCCGACCCGTACGGAAGTGAAGGGTGAGAGCCGCATGTCCATCCGTGCCCGCATGTCCGTCAGCCCCCGCAACTCCCGCAGTACCCACAACTCCCCCAAGCACAGGGGCCGTTCGTCGCGCCGCCGCCTCGTCGCCGCGGTGTCCGGCATCGCCGCCGCCGTCAGCCTCGGCGCGTTCGGCATCGTGACGCACCAGGCCACCGCGACACCGGCGGCGCCCGCAGCCGAAGAGCAGGTCGGCCCGCCGCAGAAGACCTTCGCCGCGGCGACCGCGTACGCACTCGCCCACCCGGCGGCCGTGCCGACCGGTGCGAACGACTGGTCCTGCCGGCCGAGCGCCGAACACCCCACGCCGGTCGTCCTGGTGCACGGCACCTTCGAGAACCGCTATATGAACTGGGCCGGTCTCGCCCCGAAGCTCAAGGACGCGGGCTACTGCGTCTACGCGCCCAACTACGGCGGCAAGGAGGGCCAACTCCTCCAGGGCATCGGTGACATGGCCGACTCCGCGGGACAACTCTCGGCGTTCGTCGACAAGGTCCGCGAGCAGACCGGGTCCTCCCGGGTCGATCTGGTCGGCCACTCCCAGGGCGGCGGCCTGATGCCGCGCCACTACATGAAGAACCTCGGCGGCGCCGCCAAGGTCGACAAGCTCGTCGCGCTCACCCCCAACAACCACGGCACCACGCTCTCCGGCATGGCCACGATGGCCAAGTTCATACCGGGCGCCGAGGATCTCACCGGTGCGGCCTGCCCCGCGTGCATGCAGCAGACGACCGGCTCCGACTTCGTCACGGCGCTCAACGAGGGCGGCGAGACGGACCCGGCCGTCGACTACTCGGTGCTCGCGACCCGGACGGACTGGGTGATCACCCCCTACACCTCGTCCTATCTGGCGAAGGCGGACAACGTCACCCAGAGCAAGCTCCAGGACCACTGCCCCCTGGAGCTGACCGAGCACCTCGGCATCAGCTACCACCAGACCGCGACGCGCTTCGTCCTGAACGCCCTCGACCCGGCGCACGCGCAGAAGCTCACCTGCTGACACCGTCACGCGCGGTGGTCGGCCAGGGCCAGGTTCGCGGCGAAGCCGAGGAATGCCACGCCGCTGAACTGTTCCAGGCGGCGCCGGAAGGACGGGCGTCTGATGCGGTCGCCGAGTGACGAGGCGGCGTGGGAGACGACCCAGTACCAGAGCGCCAGTTCGACGAGGTCGACCGCCGTGAGGAGCAGTGTCGTACGGAAGACGGGCGCCCCGGCCGGGATGAACTGCGGGACCAGGCTCATGTAGAAGATCCCGGCCTTGGGGTTGAGCAGATTCGTGGCGAGCCCCGCGCGGAAGGCGGCCCGGCGACCGCGGGGCGAGGCGGCGGCGGGCTCCTCCGGCTGCGCGGGCTCCTCCGACTGCCTCGCCGGCCCCCGCTGCCTCGCCGGCCCCCTCCGCCTCGCCGGCCCCCTCCGCCGCGCCCGCCACAGCGCCGAGACGCCGAGCCACGCCAGGTAGCAGGCGCCCGCGATGCGCAAGGCGTCGTACGCGAGCCGGGATGCCGTGAGCAGTGCCGTGAGGCCGACCGCCGTGGCCACGCCCCAGGCGAGGCAGCCGGTGAGGATGCCGAGCGCGGCGGCGAATCCGCCCTCCTTGCCGTGGGCCACGGACGTACGCAGGACGAGCAGTGTGTCCAGGCCCGGCGTGATGTTGATGAGCGCGGCGACGCCCGCGAACGCGAGGGTGGCGGTCAGCATGCCTGGACCCTAGTGACGTACACGGCCACGTGCCGCCCATTAATTCGCTTGCCGCCCTCCGCCGCCCCTGCTGCACTTGCCGCGTACACCCAGGCCGTCAAGGAGACGTAATGCGCCGTTCGTTCATGTCCAGCCAGAAGGGAATCGCCGTCGACCCAGAGGACATGACGCTCAGTGCATACGCATTCGTCGAGCACGACCAACACCCTGAACCTGGGGATCCTGGCGCACGTTGACGCCGGGAAGACCAGCCTGACCGAGCGGCTCCTTCACGCCGCCGGTGTCATCGACGAGATCGGTCGCGTCGACGACGGAAACACCCAGACCGATTCGCTGGCGCTTGAGCGGCAGCGCGGCATCACCATCAAGTCCGCCGTCGTCCCCTTCGCCGTCGACGACGTCACCGTCAATCTCATCGACACCCCCGGCCACCCGGACTTCATCGCCGAGGTGGAGCGGGTGCTCAGCGTGCTCGACGGCGCCGTGCTCGTCGTCTCGGCCGTGGAGGGCGTCCAGGCGCAGACCCGTGTGCTGATGCGGACGCTGCGCAGGCTCGGCATCCCCACGCTGATCTTCGTGAACAAGATCGACCGGCGCGGTGCCCGCCCCGAGGAGCTGCTGAGCAGCATCTCCGAGCGCCTCGCCCCGGCCGTCGTGCCCATGGGGACGGTGCGTGGCGCGGGCGCCAAGGACGCGCGGTTCGTTGCGCACGCCGCCGGTGATCCCGCGTTCACCGACCGGCTCGTCGACGTCCTTGCCGCGCAGGACGACGCACTGCTCTCCGCGTACGTCGACGAAGACGCGGGCCTCACCCACGAGCGGCTCCGCGCCGAACTGGCCGCACAGACCGGCCGCTGCCTGGTGCACCCGGTGTTCTTCGGCTCCGCCGCCACCGGCGCCGGCGTGCCCGAACTCATCGCGGGCATCCGGGAGTTGCTGCCCTCCCAGGACGGCGACCCGCAGGCCCCGGCCTCCGGCACCGTCTTCAAGGTCGAGCGCGGGGACGCCGGGGAGAAGATCGCGTACGTACGGATGTTCGCGGGGACGGTGCGCACCCGCGACCGGCTGCCGTTCACCGGCGGCCGCGAGGGCAAGGTGACCGCGGTCAGTGTCTTCGACCGGGGTTCCGCCGCGGCGCGCGACGGCGTGGCCGCCGGGCAGATCGGGAAGCTGTGGGGGCTCGGCGACATCCGGATCGGCGATGTCATCGGCGTACCCGATGTCACCCGCGATCCCGGCCGGCACCACTTCTCGCCGCCCACCCTGGAGACCGTCGTGGTGCCCGCGCGCGCCCGCGACAGGGGCGCGCTGCACCTCGCGCTCGCCCAGCTCGCCGAGCAGGACCCGCTGATCGACCTGCGCCAGGACGACGTCCGGCAGGAGGTGTACGTGTCGCTCTACGGCGAGGTCCAGAAGGAGGTCATGGAGGCGACGCTCGCCGAGGAGTACGGACTTGAGGTCGAGTTCCGCGAGACGACGACCATCTGCGTGGAGCGCGTGACGGGCAGCGGCGCCGCGCACGAGATCATCGACAAGGGCGACAATCCGTTCCTGGCGACGGTCGGCCTTCGCGTCGATCCCGGTCCGCCCGGTTCCGGCGTCCGGTTCCGCCTGGAGGTCGAGCTCGGTTCGATGCCGTACGCGTTCTTCCGGGCCGTCGAGGAGACCGTGCACGAGACGCTGCTGCAGGGCGTGTACGGCTGGGAGGTCGGCGACTGCGTGGTCACCATGACGCACTCCGGGTACTGGCCGCGGCAGAGCCACGCGCACGGCACGTTCGACAAGAGCATGTCGAGCACGGCCGGTGACTTCCGGCAGCTGACCCCGCTGATCCTGCTGAGCGCGCTCCGGCGGGCGGGCACCCAGGTGCACGAGCCGCTGCACCGGTTCCGGCTCACGGTCCCCGAGGACCTGTTCGGGCAGCTCCTGCCGGTGCTCTCACGGCTGCGGGCCGTCCCCCACACGCAGACGGCGCACGGATCCGCGTATCTGGTCGAGGGCGAGATCCCGGCAGCCCGCGTGCACGAGCTGGAGCAGCTGCTGCCCTCGCTGACGCGCGGCGAGGGCGAGCTTGAGTCGGCCTTCGAGCGGTACCAGCCGGTCCGGGGCGAGCCCCCGGCCCGGCGGCGGACCGACCGGAATCCGCTCTGCCGCAAGGAGTACCTGCGGGAGGTGGCCGGCGTCAGGCGGTGAACTTCGGCAGGCCGAGGGCTCGTACGCGATCGGGGTCGACGAGGATGTTGAGCTCGACGATCTTCCCGTCCGTGATGGTGAACTCCATGACGGAGACGACCTCGCCGTCCGGCACGCCGACCACGCCGATCCTGCCGTTGATGAGCGCGAGCGCGGTCGGCGGCGCCCCCTTCGAGAACATCGAGGCCTGCCCGGCGACCACCGTCGCGCCGCGCACCAGCTTCGAGAGCCCGGAGGCCAGTTCGCCGGTGTCGGCGCGCAGCACGACGTCGGGGTCGAGCAGTTCGAGCAGCGCGTCGAAGTCGCCGCCCCGCGCGGCCGCGAGGAAGGCGCCGACGACCTCGCGCTGCCGCACGGGGTCGTTGTCGGGCGTGGGAGCCGAGCCCTGGACCCGGCGGCGGGCGCGGCTGGCCAGCTGCCGGGTCGCGGCCGGGGTGCGCTCGACGATGGGGGCGATCTCGTCGAAGGGCACGGCGAACATGTCGTGCAGCACGAAGGCGAGGCGCTCGGCGGGGGCGAGCGTCTCGAGTACGACGAGCAGGGCGAGGCCGACCGAATCGGCGAGCAGCACCTCCTGCTCGGGATCGACTACCTCGCCCCAGCTGACCACCGGGTCGGGCACGTGGGTGTCCTGGGAGAGCGCGAGGGATTCCTCGCGCCGCGACTGTCGCGTACGCAGCATGTCGAGGCAGATCCGGCCGACGACGGTCGTCAGCCAGCCCCCGAGGTTCTCGATCTCCCCGGCGTCCGAGCGGCTGAGCCGGATCCAGGACTCCTGGACGGCGTCCTCCGACTCGCTGAGCGAGCCGAGCATGCGGTAGGCGACGGCTTTCAGATGCGGCCGGTGCTCCTCGAAGCGGGCCGCCAGAGCTTCGTTCTGGTCCATCCGTCACATTCCCCCGTCGCGATCCGTCACGGAGAGGGTGTAGCGGCGCTTCTCGGCAGCGGTCGCGCCGAGCCGGTCGTAGAAGCGGATCGCACCCTCGTTCCACAGGGGAGTCTGCCATTGGACCTCGGTGAGCCCGAGGGCACGGGCCTCGGCGCTCACCGCGTCCGTCAGCAGCGCGCCCAGGCCGAGTCCGCGGTGGCCGTCGCGCAGGAAGAGGCAGTCCATGTGGAGGTACTCGGCCCCGTCCCAGGTGGAGATCTCCGGCGCGCAGGTGGCATAGCCGACGACCTCGCCGCCCGGCAGCTCGGCCACGAGGCAGCGCAGCCGCGGCGCGGGCGTCCCGAAGAGCAGCACGTCAAGACGCCCGGCAAGACCCGGGGCGAGCGGCGGGGCCTTCTCGTACACGGCGTGCTCGGCGGCGAGTTCGGCGATGCGGGGGAGGTCGGCGGGGCGAGCGCGGCGTACGCGGGGCGTGCCGTCCGTCGTCGCGTCCGTCATCGCGTCCGTCATCGCGTCCATCTCGCCGGTCGTCTCGCCGGTCGTCTCGCCGGTCGTCTCGCCCGTCGTCTCGCCCGTCATCGCAGGTCCCCTTCGATGACGTCCTTGCCCCAGGCGGTGAGCCGCTCCGGAAGGCTCCCGCCGCCGTCGAGCACGCACCGGACGTACGCGTCGCGCTCATGCGTGAGCACGGCCGCCTCCCACACGCAGGGCGCCAACCCGGCCCGCCCCGGCCGGAGTTGGTCCGGCTTCCCTGCGGGCCCGACGAAGACCGCGAGGTCCGCCATGTATCCCTCGATCCAGCTCTGTACGAGGACGTAGTCGCCGTCACCGCCCAAGTGCACGATCAGCACGGCGAGCCCGGACGATCCGCGGGCCCCGCCGAGGCCGAGATGCGCGCCGGCGATCCGCAGCGCCGCCGTCTCGTCCGGCCCGGTCACCTTCCGCCCCGGTGCCTCGACGGCGTACATCTTCACGAGGTGCCCGCCGGCCTCGCGGACGCCCAACGCCCGTGCGGTGCGGGGGTGATGGCCGTCGGCGAGTGCGAGGAGCCGTTCCGCGTCGACGGCGGACGGCAGGTCGTCAAGGTCGGTCATGTCCATGAACCCATGATGCAGCTGTCCGCCACGTCTCGCCGCGGATTACCGCTCACCGAGGATCAATCCGCACCGGGTCACTTCTCACCGAGGATCCGCCGCACGTTGGCCCGCACCCGCTGCTGGTCCGCGCGGACCGCCTCGTACGCGTCCTTGTGACCGGCCACGTCGGCGCTCTGCTTCTCCTTGCGCACGACCCACCACACACCGGCCGTGTTCTGCTCCCGCTTGCACTCGACGTCGGCCACCGCCGTCGCCAACTCCCGTCGCGTACGCGTGGTGTTGCCGTCGCTGCGGCCCTTGCGGCCCCAGGCCTTGTCGCCGAAGGCGTCACCCGGGGTCTTGTACCGCTTGACGCCCTTGCCGGCCATGCACCGCGACCACGCGCCGAGCGCGTCGCGCACCCGCTCGTCCTTGGCCGCCGCCTTGTCCAGGCGCCGGCTCCGCTCCGATGTGTACGTCCACATGTGCGCCGCGTCGGGCACGCCCGCCATGAGGCGCTCGCCGCCCGCACCGGCGCAGCCACCGCTCCCGGAGGGCTTGCGGCGAAACCCGTACAGCGCTTCGTACTCCTCGTCCGTCATGGTGCGGCCCTTGGTCCGTCCGGCGGCGGCTCCGGACTTCTCCGGGTCGTAGCCATAGCCCCAGCGGCGGGCGGCGTCGAGATCGAGCGGCCCGTACGGGTACGAGGTGACCGCCACGGCGGTCAGCGTCACCGACTGCCTGTCGTTCGGCTCTTGCGGATACAGCGGGAAGTCGTCGAAGCCGAGGTCCCGCATGCACTGCTGCGTCAGACGGGCCTGCGCCTCCGTGTGCCGCGCGTTGTCCCGGTCACTGAACTCATAGCGTTCCAGCGGCAGTTCGGGCAGATCCCGCTCACTCTTCACCGTCGGCACACCGGGCGTCTGCGCCGCACCCGCCCCGGAGGTATCGGACCCGCACCCCGCGATCCCCACCGCCACCAGCCCCGCAACAGCGCAGCCGGTCATGCCCCGCAGCCTCATCCATCCGTCCCTCCCAGGCGACACACTGACTCGACGAACTTAGCCCGGGCGGCGCGGAAGCACGCCGACTTCTTCTGTGTCTCTCGGTCCGTGCGGCTCGGCCCTCATGGCCTGCCGTACGTGTCAGCCGCGGCGGCGCCTAGGTCTCGTCGGACCGCGAAGGCGCGGCGTCGGCGGGCGGCGGCTGCGTCTGCTCCTGCTCCTGCGGCGGCTGCGCGACTTCGTCGACGCATGCCTCGCACCGCGGGTTGTGGCACGGGCCGGGGCCCCACACGGGGACGAACGCCCCGAGCACCTTCCGCCGCTTGATGGCCGTACCAACGGGCCGTCCGCAGGCCGGGCACACCGGCTCGTCCTGCGGGCGGGCGCGGGAGCGGCTCCCATCGTTGCCCATACGTCCAGGATATGGCGGGGTGCGCGGGGCGGATAGTCCAGCGGTCAGCGGCTTCGGTCAGTCCCGATTCCCGGCGTCGCGCGGCTTCATTCCCGGTGTCGCGCCCGGCGTCACTCCCGGCGTCACTCCCGGCGTCACTCCCGGCGTCATTCCCCGCGTCATGCCGGGCTTCATTCCCGGCATCCTTTCGGGTCCGGTCTTTCGGGGCCGGCCCGGACGGATTCCGTCCGTGTCGAATTCCCCCTTCACCACTTGGCTCGCCAGCTCCGAAAGCCGCAGCCGATTCGCCCGTGCGTGCCCCCGCAGCGCCGTGAACGCCTCGTCGACCGTGCACTGCCAGCGCTCGGCGAGCACGCCCTTCGCCTGTTCGATGATGACCCGGCTGCTGAGCGCCGCCTGCAACTGGCCGCGCTCCGCCTCGCTCTGCTGCAGGGAACGCCGCTGCACGACGGCGATCGTGGCGATGTCCGCGAGGGCCTGTGCGAGCGCCACCTCGTCGGGGCCCAGCACATCGCCCCGCGCGTGGAAGAGGTTCAGCGCGCCGAGCATCTCGCCCCGCAGCCGCAGGGGCAGCACATGCGCCGTCGAGAACCCGGCCGCCAGCGCGTTCTGGGCGAACTCCGGCCAGACGGCGGCCGCCTCCCGGCCGCCGAGGGCGATGTTCGTGTGCGCCGCGCCCGACCGGCAGCATTCCGGGCCCGGCCCCTGGGTCTCCTGCAGGGAGAACAGATCGAGCACCCAGGGCTGCCCGCTGGACGCCGCGCCGAGCCGCAGCCGGCCATCGGGTTCGGCCAGCATCACACCGGCCGCCGCCGCGCCAAGGAGTTCCACGCAGCGCACCGCGAGGTTGTGCAGAAACTCGGCGAGGTCGAATTCATCGGCCAGGGAGTCAGCCACTTCCACAAAGGCCTCCGCAACAAGTAGTGCGCGGGATGCGGTACTTGAAGTGTTGCGGGACGCGGTTCCCGTCGTCTCGCGGGATGTGCCGACGAGCATGTCGTGAAGCAGTTCGCAGGACATGATTCACACCCTTCGTCGCGCCTGCGGACAACACAGCCGCAATGTAGCGACTTTATGCGAATCGTCGGCTGTCGCGGCCCGAATCGGGCGACTGCGGTTCCCGCCACATCGGCCACAGTTGCGGACCGTCCGGCAGATCGATGGCGTTCCCGGTGAAAGCGAATCCCAACCGCGTGTACAGCGCACGGCTGCGGCTGTTGCTCGCCTCCAGATAGGCGTGCAGCCCTTCGCGGTCGCACCGGTCGAGCACGGCGTCGATCAGCGCGGAGCCGAGCCCTTCGCCCTGCCGCTCGGGGCTCACGCCGATCATGTGCAGATACTGGTGGGCCCGGTCGGAGGGGTGTGCGTCGCCGGTCAGCCGGCCGATCACCTCGATCCGCGTGTTCGCCGGGTCGACGGCGGCGCGGAGCTGCGCGGGGCCGTCCTCGCCGTCCGTGCCGTCCTCGTGGGTGCCCGCGGGGACGGACCACCACAGGGCGACGGCCGCGCCGTCCTCCGTGATGTCGACGTACCCCTCGCTCAGCGCGATGTCGAGGAAGGCGGCCATCAGGGCGCCGTGCCTCTCGCGGCGGTGCTCCTGGTCGGGAAAGACCCAGCCGCTCACCGGATCGTCCTGGAACGCCGCGTCGAGCAACCGGACGACATCCGCCCTGTCGCCCTCGCCGGCTCTCCGGATCGCTACGCCCACGGCCCGCCCCTAACCCCTTGAGTGCACATCGGCCACGCCTGCCCTGCCACGCTCAACTGCGTTTCCCGCGCCACCGGTTGCAGCCTAAGTGATCGTGCCCCCACGCATGGCCGGGCCCCGCACCCTGTCCGGATATCGGCGGAGTGCGGGGCCCGGCTAGCTCGCTCGGCGCATAAGGCTCGCGTGCCTCGTGGATCCCCCCTCGGTACGTTCCGTGCTCGCGCCGCTGTCCCCGCGTACGCCGTCAATGCGTACGCCGTCAATGCGTACGCCGGGTCACGAACTCCGCGAGGGCCAGCAGGCCGCCCGCCGCCTCCGGGACCGGCACCGCGCCGGCGAGCTGGTTGATCGCGCGGGACATCCGGTCCGCCGCGTGCAGCAGCGCCCAGTCCCTGCCGCCCGCCGCTTCGACGGCGCGGGCCATGCGGTCCGGGTCGGCGTCGCAGGGCGGCCGTGAGTACAGCTCGGCGAGCTCGGCGGCGGCCGGGGCGCCGGAGGCCAGCGCGGCGACCACGGGCAGGGACTTCTTACGGGCGGCGAGGTCCGCGCCGGCGGGCTTGCCGGTGCGGCCCGGGTCGCCCCAGATGCCGATCACGTCGTCGATGAGCTGGAAGGCGAGACCGGCCTCGCGGCCGAACCCGTCGAGCGCGTCCACCTCGGCGCGCCCCGCACCCGCGTACAACGCCCCCAGCGCACAGGCGCACCCGAGCAGCGCCCCCGTCTTGGCCTCGGCCGTGGCGAGGCACTCGTCGAGCGTGACCCCGTCGGGGCCCCTGCGCTCAAGGGCGCAGTCCGCGTGCTGGCCCGCGCAGAGCTCCACCACGCAGGAGGCGAGGCGGGCGGCCGCCGCCGCGGCCGCGGGGTGCGGGTCCTCGGCGAGCAGCCGCTGCGCCAGCGCCTGCAGGGCGTCACCGGCGAGGATCGCGTCGGCTTCGCCGAACACGGTCCAGGCGGTGGGCCGGTGCCTGCGGGTGGTGTCGTGGTCCATGACGTCGTCGTGCAGCAGCGTGAAGTTGTGGGTCAACTCCACGGCCGCGGCGGCCCGGACGGCCATCGCGGGCTCCCCGCCGAGCGCCCGCACGGCGGCGAGCACGAGCGCCGGCCTGATGGCCTTGCCCGCGTGTCCCGCGGCCGGTGTGCCGTCCGCGTGCTCCCAGCCGAAGTGGTAGAGCGCGACACGGCGCATCGATCCGGGCAGCGAGTCGACGGCCCGGCGCAGCTCCGGGTCGACGCGGAGCCGCGCCGACGCCAGGACCTCCGCCGCTTCGTGGCCCTCGTACCCTTCCTGGCCCCCGTACGCATCTGCGGTGCCCTGCGCCATCTCCGTCATGCCCGTCGTCGTGTCCGTCATGGACTCACCCCGGGAAGGAGGCGGACGGTGGCGTTTCCTGGGCCTGTGGGCGCGTACGGAGTGGGTGTACCCGTCCGCGCGACCACAGACACGGACTCACGACCAGCGGCCGATCTCGACGTCCTCCAGCACGCCGAGCGCGTCCGGCACCAGGACCGCCGCCGAGTAGTACGTCGACACCAGGTACGAGATGATCGCCTGCTCGCTGATGCCCATGAAGCGCACCGACAGGCTCGGCTCGATCTCGTCCGGGATGCCCGCCTGGTGGAGGCCGATGACGCCCTGCTCCTCCTCTCCCGTACGCATACAGATGATGGAGGTGGTGCGGGCCTCGCTGACCGGGATCTTGTTGCACGGGAAGATCGGCACCCCGCGCCAGGTCGGGATGCGGTTGCCTCCCATGTCGATGGTCTCCGGCACGAGCCCGCGCTTGTTGAGTTCGCGCCCGAACGCGGCGATCGCGCGCGGGTGGGCGAGGAAGAGCTTCGAACCCCGCCTGCGGCTGAGCAGTTCGTCCATGTCGTCCGGGCTCGGCACGCCGTCGTGCGGCTGCAACCGCTGCTCGTACTCGCAATTGTTGAGAAGCCCGAACTCGCGGTTGTTGATCAGCTCGTGCTCCTGGCGCTCCTTGAGCGCCTCGACCGTGAGCCGCAACTGCTGCTCGGTCTGGTTCATCGGCTGGTTGTAGAGGTCGGCCACGCGCGAGTGGACGCGCAGCACGGTCTGGGCGACGCTCAGTTCGTACTCGCGCGGCGCCGCTTCGTAGTCGACGTACGTGCCCGGCAGCACGGCCTCGCCCACGTGTCCCGCGGAGAGGTCGATGGACGCCTCGCCGAACGTGTTCGTCCGCTGGGCCGGGACGGACCGCAGCCGCTGGAGATGATCGCGCAGCGTGTCCGCGCGCTCCGCGACCTGGTCGAGGTCCTGGCGGGGCAGCGTGAGCACGGTGCACGCGGTCACCGCGCGGATCGTGTACTCCCAGATGGTCTCCGGGTCGAGCAGCGACTGGTCTCCGAAGTACGAACCGTCGGCGAGAGTCCCGAGGACGGTGTCGTCGCCGTAGGGTCCGGTGCCGATCTTCTCGACCCTGCCGTGTGCGAGCAGGAACACCTCGTCTGCCTGGCTGCCGAAGGAGGCGATGACCTCGCCGGCGGCGAACTCGCGCTGCTGACAGCGCTGGGCGAGTTCGCCGAGCACCTCGAGGTTCTCGTAGTCCCGCAGGACCGGCAGCTCGCCCAGCTCCGCCGGGATGACCTGGACCCGGTCCCCCGTCTTCACGAACGTCACCCGGCCGTCACCGACCGAGTAGCTCAGCCTCCGGTTCACTCGGTACGTACCGCCCTGCACCTGCACCCATGGCAACGTCCGGAGCAGCCAGCGGGAGCTGATCTCCTGCATCTGCGGTGCGGACTTGGTGGTGGTGGCCAGATTCCGTGCGGCCGAAGTACCCAGACTCTGCTGCGGCTTGGCCTGCTCCGCACGGACCTCTTCGCCTACCGACATTGCGATGCCCTCCCGATCAAGCACTGATCTGCGCCGCCAACACTTGCAGCACGGTGAGTGTCCGCGCCATTACACAAACGAGCGGGAATGGATCACTGGGGACGGGGCAACCCCCGCGTATGGGGTGTACGGGGAACTCCAAGATCCCGGCACCCGTTGAACGAGTGACAAAAGAGAGACCGCAGAGAACCACCCCCCCCCCGCATCGACCGACTCAATCGACTCAACCGACTCGATCGACTCAATCGACTCAATCGGCAGGAGACGGCAATGGCAGGCTTCCTGGATCGCGCCAAGGAACAGGCGCAGCGGGGACTCACTCAGGGCAAGCAGAAGATCGACGAAGTCCAGGCGCAGCGCGCGGGCGGCGATCTCCTGAAGAAGCTGGGCGCGGCGTACTACGCGCAGCAGCGCGGGTCCGGCTCCGCGCAGGACACTCAGCAGGCCTTGCAGGCGCTGGAGTCCCACATCGCGACGCACGGGGACGGGTTCCTGCACGGTGGCGACCACCGCGGCTGACTGAATCGGCTCGCACGGCGCCCGAACAGCAACGGAATACGTCCGAACGGCTGGTCCGGGCACCATAGTTCCGGTAAAAGCGGACATACAAGACGGTCCGCGACCGGCGGCCGTCGTGCTCCGCAAAGGAGTCGGCCATGGCCCCACCCATGTCCGCGGGCAGGTTCCTCGACATGCTCAAGGACGAAGGCGTGACGGTCGTCGAAGTCGGCGACTGGCCGCACCACAACCGCAACCACAAGGGCCCGTGGGGCCCGGTGCACGGCGTGATGATCCACCACACCGTCACATCGGGCAGCCAACGGACGGTGGAGATCTGCCGCGACGGCTACGCGTCCCTGCCGGGGCCGCTCTGTCACGGCGTCATCACCAAGGACGGCCGCGTGCACCTCGTCGGCTACGGCCGCGCCAATCACGCGGGCCTCGGTGACGACGACGTACTGCGCGCGGTGATCGCCGAGAAGAGGCTCCCCCCGGACAACGAGGCGAACACCGACGGCAACCGCCACTTCTACGGCTTCGAGTGCGAGAACCTCGGCGACGGCGAGGACCCGTGGCCGGAGGCCCAGCTGGACGCCATCGAACGCGTCTCGGCAGCACTCTGCCGCCACCACGGCTGGACGGAACGCTCGGTGATCGGCCACCTGGAATGGCAGCCGGGCAAGATCGACCCCAAGGGCTTCACCATGACCGCAATGCGCGACCGAATCGCAGCCCGCCTCAAATAGCCCCCTCCCCCCTGCAACCAGGCGGGCCACCCCGGGCCCGCCTCCACCACGCCCGCCACACACACCGCCACCCACCCACACCGCCCGCCCGTTGCGGGCAACCGCTCCGCACACCACCCCCCACCCAGACCGCCCGGCCGTCCCCGTTGCGGACAGGCGCTCCACCCGACGCCACCCACCCGGACCGCCTGGCCGCCCCCGTTGTGGGCAACCGCTCCGCACGACGCCACCCACCCGGACCGCCCGGCCGCCCCCGTTGTGGGCAGGCGTTCCGCACGGCGGAACGGGTGGGCACAACGCCGCGCTGCCGGGCACCGACACAGCCGGGCGGCAAGCACCGCCGACGCCGCAGGGCAACACAGACACCGCCCTGCCCACCGCCCAAGGTGCAGGCACAATGGCGGGGTGAGCACCACCCCGCCGACCAGCCTCCACCCCCGCCTCCCCAGCCCCCTACAGGCAGTGGAGGACAGCCGCTTCAACCGGCACGGCGTGCACCTCACCCTCAAGCGCGACGACCTCATCCACCCGGACCTCCCGGGCAACAAGTACCGCAAGCTGGCCCTGAACCTGGCGGCCGCGACAGCGGCGGACCACCCCGCCCTGCTGACCTTCGGCGGCGCCTACTCCAACCACCTCAGAGCGACCGCCGCCGCCGGCCGCCTCCTCGGCATACCCACCATCGGCATCGTCCGCGGCGACGAACTCGCCGAGCGCCCCTTGAACCCGTCCCTGGCCCGCTGCACAGCGGACGGCATGCGCCTGCACTTCATCGACAGATCGACGTATCGCCAGAAGGCAGACCCCGACACCCTGGCAGCCATCCTCCGCACAACAGGCACCGAGAACCCGTACGTCATCCCCGAAGGCGGCAGCAACTCCCTGGCCGTACAGGGCTGCACGGCCCTCGGCGAGGAACTCCGAGGCCGCACCGACGTCGCCGCCGTGGCCTGCGGCACCGGCGGCACCCTGGCGGGCCTGGCCGCGGGCCTGGCCCCCGACCAGCGCGCCCTCGGCATACCCGTACTCAAAGGCGGCTTCCTCGGCCCCGAGATACGGGCGCTGCAAGAGCGGACCTTCGGCGCCCCCACCTCCAATTGGCAGCTGGACGACCGCTTCCACTGCGGCGGCTACGCCCGCACCACCCCCGAACTCACCGCCTTCGCCGACGACTTCGAGGACCGACACGGCCTCCCCGTAGAGCGCGTCTACGTGGCCAAGCTCCTGTACGCGCTGACCGCCCTCTCCGAAGAGGGCGTTTTTCCCCCCGGCACCACCGTCACGGCGGTCATCACGGCAACGGACAAGACCCCCGGCGAGGCTCAGTCCTCGACCTCCCGGTAGGCAGCCGCCTCCTCAAGGTCCAGCTTGCGCAGCAGCGTCCGCATCATCTCGTCGTCGATGCGCCGCTCGTCCCGCATCTTCACGAAGACCTCCCGCTCCGCGGCGATCGCCTCCCTGGCGAGCCTGCGGTAGGTGTCGTCCGCCGACTCCCCCGTCACGGGGTTGGGTTGACCGAGCCGCTCCCACACGGAGTTGCGGCGCCGTTCGAGAACGGTGTGCAGACGGTCCTGAAGGGGCTGTGGGAGGCAGTTGCGCTCGTCCCGCATCAGTTCGTCCACCCGCTGCTCCGCGGCCTGCGAGGCGGCGTTCTGGGCCTGCGCCTCGGCGAGGGTCTCCGCCTGGATGTCCCGACCCGGCAGTTTCAGGACACGGATCAGCCACGGCAGCGAGAGCCCCTGCACGACCAGCGTGGCGATCACGGTGGTGAAGGTCAGGAAGAGCACCAGGTTGCGCGCGGGGAAGGGCTCCCCGTCGTCCATGACGAGGGGGATGGAGAAGGCGATGGCGAGCGAGACCACCCCGCGCATCCCGGCCCAGCTGACGATCAGCGGCCGCCGCCAGTCCATGTCGCTCTCGCGCTCCCTGATCCGCGGCGACAGACGCGGCAGATAGGTGGCCGGGTACGACCACACGAAGCGCATGGCGACGACGAAGAAGAAGACCCCCAGGGCGTACCAGACGGCCTGCGCCCCGCTGTACTCGCCGAGTCCCTTGAGCACGAGCGGCAGTTGAAGCCCGATCAGTGCGAACACCGCCGACTCCAGGATGAAGGCGACCACTTTCCACACCGCGGCCTCCTGGAGCCGCGTCTCGAAGTCGACCTCCCAGGAGCGGTGCCCCAGGTACAGGGCGACGACGACCACGGCGAGCACTCCGGACGCCCCGACCTGCTCGGCGGCCGCGTACGCGACGAAGGGGATCAGCAAGGAGAGCGTGTTCTGCAGCATCGCCTCCTTCATGCACCTGCGCAGCCAGTGGATCGGCACCATGAGGACGAGCCCGACCCCGACGCCGCCGACCGCCGCCACCAGGAACTCCCTGATCCCGCCCGCCCAGCTGGCACCCTCGCCGACCGCCGCCGCGAGAGCGACCTTGTACGCGGTGATCGCGGTCGCGTCGTTCACCAGCGACTCGCCCTGCAGGATCGTGGTGATCCGCGACGGCAGCCCCACCTTGCGCGCGATGGCCGTGGCCGCCACCGCGTCAGGCGGCGCGATCACCGCCCCGAGGACGAGCGCGGCGGTCAGCGGCAGGTCGGGAATGAGCAGATAGGCCAGCCAGCCGACCGAGAGGGTGGCGAAGAGCGTGTACCCGACGGAGAGCAGCGCCACGGGTCTGATGTTGGCGCGCAGGTCCAGGTACGAGCTCTCCAGGGCCGCGGTGTGCAGCAGCGGCGGCAGGATCAGCGGCAGCACGATGTGCGGGTCCAGGTGGTAGTCCGGGACCCCGGGCACGTACGCGGCGACAAGTCCCGCCGCGACGAGGAGCAGCGGCGCGGGCACCGGCGTCCAGCGGGCGGCGCCGGCCACCGCCGCACTCGCCGCGATCAGCGCCACCAGGGGCAGTACGTCCATCGGCCAGGCCCTCCGCGATACGCGTTCCCGTCGTAACCTGGCAATCATGAACGAGTGCCCGCACGTCGCAGCGCTGCCGCACCCCGAACCGACGCCCCTGACCGATACGTGCCCGGAATGCCTGGCGGTCGGCAGTCACCCGGTGCAACTGCGGCTCTGTCTGGTCTGTGGCCATGTGGGCTGCTGCGACTCCTCGCCGTTCCGGCACACGACGGAGCACTTCAAGGACACCGGGCACCCGGTGATGAGGACCTTCGAACCGGGCGAGAGCTGGCGTTGGTGCTTCGTGGACGGTTCGATCGTCTGAGGCCTGGGTACGTCAACCCGACGCCCGTACTCTCCAATTGGGCCCGCGCGACCCCTAGCCACTGTCCGTACCCGTAGGCTTACTATGAGTGACAGGAACGGAGCGGGGTCCCCGGGACACGGAACAGGGGAGCGCGGTAGCGTCACCGCTGAACTACGTGGCGCGTTACCCGTGTGACGCTGTACCGGACTGCCGCTGTGCGGTGGACCTGGAGCCCCGAAAGTGCTTGTACCACCTTGGAGGTGAGGGTGTCCCAGATCGCAGGCGAGCCCGGGAATCAGGACTTCGTCGAGGTCCGCCTTCCGGCTGCGGGTGCCTACCTGTCGGTGCTGCGTACGGCCACGGCCGGTCTCGCGGCGCGTTTGGACTTCACTCTCGACGAGATCGAGGACCTCCGCATCGCGGTCGACGAGGCCTGCGCGATCCTGCTCCAGCAGGCCGTGCCCGGATCGGTGCTCAGCTGCGTCTTCCGCCTTGTCGACGACTCGTTGGAGGTGACCGTATCGGCGCCGACGACCGACGGCCGGGCCCCGGAGCGGGACACCTTCGCCTGGACTGTGCTGTCCGCCCTCGCGGGTCAGGTCGACTCCTCGGTGGCCGAGGACAACACCGTCTCGATCAGCCTCTACAAGAAGCGCGGCGCGGGACCCGGGCCGGCGTGAGGAACGGGGACGGGCCGGTGCGGGACGAAGAGCGCGGCACACGGGGTCTGCCGGTCGGCAGGGGCGGTACGCCCGCCAGGGGGCGCGAGACGCCAGTGGAGCCGGCCCTCGCGAGCATCCCCGAGCAGCAGGCCAGGCCGCACCCGGAGGACCCGGAGCAACCGGGCCCCTCGACGGTGGCCGACGCGTCGGAGCAGGCAGAGCCGACCGCCCAGGAGGAGCGCGAGCAGCCCTCCGTCCGGGGCGGCGCGCAACGGGCGGGATACATGAGCGAACACGGTGAGCAGCAGCACACCCGGCACGATCCGCAGGACCGCAGCGGTGCACGCGCGATGTTCATCGAGCTGCGCACGCTGAAGGACGGCAGCCCCGAGTACGCGGAGCTGCGCAACCGGCTGGTCCGTATGCACCTGCCGCTCGTCGAGCACCTGGCCCGCCGCTTCCGCAACCGCGGCGAGCCCCTTGACGACCTGACGCAGGTCGCCACGATCGGTCTGATCAAGTCCGTGGACCGGTTCGACCCGGAGCGCGGCGTGGAGTTCTCCACGTACGCGACCCCGACGGTCGTCGGCGAGATCAAGCGCCATTTCCGCGACAAGGGGTGGGCGGTCCGGGTTCCGCGGCGCCTTCAGGAGCTGCGGCTCGCCCTGACCACGGCGACGGCCGAGCTCTCCCAGCAGCACGGCCGCTCCCCCACGGTGCATGAGCTCGCGCAGAAACTGGCGATCTCCGAAGAGGAGGTCCTGGAGGGCCTGGAGTCGGCCAACGCGTACTCCACGCTGTCCCTGGACGTGCCCGACACGGACGACGAGTCCCCGGCGGTCGCGGACACCCTGGGCGCCGAGGACGAGGCCCTGGAGGGCGTCGAGTACAGGGAGTCCCTCAAGCCGCTCCTGGAGGACCTCCCGCCGCGCGAGAAGCGCATCCTGCTGCTGCGGTTCTTCGGCAACATGACGCAGTCGCAGATCGCGCAGGAGGTCGGCATCTCTCAGATGCACGTCTCCCGGCTGCTCGCCCGCACGCTCGCGCAGCTGCGCGAGAAGCTCCTGGTCGAGGAGTAGGCCGCCACTAGGGGACGGCTATTTCACGTCGTCCGGTACGTTGCCGGGGCCCCGGATGCCGAGGGCCTCGGTCGTGGCGGGGTTGACCAGCAGGACGAGCGCGGCGACGGCGACCGCGGCCAGCGCGATGCCGCCCGGAATGGCCACGCTGTCCGCCTGCAGCAGCTGCCAGGCCACCGGCAGCGCGAGGATCTGCGTGATGATCGCGGGCCCCCTGCTCCAGCTGCGCCGCCGCAGCAGACCGCGCGCGGCGAGCAGGGGCACGAGCGCGAGGACGACGAGCGTGCCGCCGCCGGTGATGGCCTGCTGCCGGTTGTCGGGCTCACCGGCGAGGCCCATCACGAGCATGTACGCACCCCCGGCGAGGAGCGCGAGGCCCTCCAGCGCGGCGAGCGCCGCGGCGGCCGTCAGGCGTGCGGGGCGCGGGCCTGATTCCGGGGCTTCGGGGGTGGGCTTCGGCTCAGTACTCACCCTTGCAGGGTAGCTGTGCGTATCCACGATCTTCTCCGCGGTCCGGACCCTCGGTCTAGGCCAGGTAAAGACCGCTAGGTACTCTGCTTCGCATGCGTGCACTTCTTGTGGTCAATCCAGCGGCAACCACCACCAGTGCGCGCACGCGTGACGTACTGATCCATGCGCTCGCCAGCGAGATGAAGCTCGAGGCGGTCACCACGGAGTACCGCGGCCACGCCCGGGACCTGGGCAGGCAGGCCGCGGAGAGCAAGGACATCGAGCTGGTCGTCGCCCTCGGCGGCGACGGCACGGTCAACGAGGTCGTGAACGGTCTGCTGCACCAGGGCCCCGACCCGGACCGGCTGCCCCGCCTCGCCGTCGTCCCCGGCGGCTCCACGAATGTCTTCGCGCGGGCCCTGGGGCTCCCGAACGACGCCGTGGAGGCGACCGGCGCCCTGCTCGACGCGTTGCGTGAGGGAAGCGAACGGACGGTGAGCCTGGGCCGCATCTCGGGCACTCCCGGCACGGAGGACGAAGCCGTCCCCGGGCGCTGGTTCACCTTCGCCGCCGGGTTCGGTTTCGACGCGGGAGTGGTCGGCCGGGTCGAACAGCAAAGGGAACGCGGGAAACGGTCCACTCATGCGCTTTATCTGCGCCAGGTGTTCCGCCAGTTCCTCGACGAGCCGCACCGCAGGCACGGCACGATCACGCTGGAACGGGCCGGCGAGGACCCCGTGACGGACCTCGTCCTTTCCATAGTCTGCAACACCTCTCCGTACACCTACCTGGGCAATCGCCCGATGTACGCCTCCCCCGGGGCCTCCTTCGACACCGGCCTCGACGTGCTCGGTCTGAGCAAGCTCTCGACCACCGCGGTGGCCCGGTACGGGACCCAGCTCCTGACCTCGACGCCCGATCGCGGACCGCACGGTAAGCACGCGGTTACGCTGCAGGACTTGACGGACTTCACCTTGCATTCGAAGGTGCCGCTCCCCCTTCAGATGGACGGCGACCACCTGGGACTGCGGACGAGCGTGACGTTCACAGGCGTACGCCGTGCACTGCGTGTGATTGTGTGAGCAGAAGGCGCCAAAGTCCTTTCACTCGAACGTTTAGACCAGGGTCCACCCCATAGAAGTACGGCTGTGACCCAGTCGACACTGAGGAATCAAAAAAAACTTCCCGGAAGGGGTTGTATCCGCCGCCGAGGTTTGCGAATCTCTACATGGCGATCGGGACGGCCCGCAACATCGGCCCCACAGAGAGCCAGAACCCCCTCCTCAACACACAGGACATCGTCGCGTATGTGACGAAAGTCCCTTCCGTCGTCGAGGGATTCGTGAAAGCGTTCACATTCACAAGCAACCCGCTTGTAATACCTAGGAGAGGTAGCAGCCATGGACTGGCGTCACAACGCCGTTTGCCGCGAGGAAGACCCCGAGCTCTTCTTCCCCATCGGCAACACCGGTCCTGCGCTGCTGCAGATCGAGGAAGCCAAGGCCGTCTGCCGCCGCTGCCCCGTCATGGAGCAGTGCCTGCAGTGGGCGCTCGAGTCCGGCCAGGACTCCGGCGTCTGGGGTGGCCTCAGCGAGGACGAGCGCCGCGCAATGAAGCGCCGCGCCGCTCGCAACCGTGCACGCCAGGCCAGCGCCTGACGCTCACGCCCCCTACGAGCCTGAGCCCGGCGGCGCGTACAGCGAGTACGCATCTCCCGCCCCCGAGCCGCAGCCGCGCAGTACCCCCGATGCGCATCGCAACGTGAGCAGTGTGGGGGCGCGGGGCCCTCGGGCGCGGGGGGCGGGCGGGTGTTGTTTGGTGGGGGGGGGGTGGGGTGGGTCGGGTGTTTAG
>NZ_JBHYIG010000142.1:20627-24820 GCF_042740015.1 Streptomyces sp. NPDC059037 | reverse complement strand
CCACCCGCCACCCCACATCACACCTGGACTCGGGGGCTCGTATTTTTTTATAACACCCCCCGCCCGGGGCGCGCCAGCACCCCCAGACGGCCCCGGCGCCGGGCACCGGGCCCTTCTGACGTACGTCGCGTACATCACGTACGCATACCGCGTGCCCTGGATCAGGCAGCGGCGCCGCGGTTGCCGACGAAGCGCGGCAGAACGCGGAAGCCGATGCCGCCGGCGATCATCGTCGCGGCGCCGATCAGCAGGAACGTGGTCTCGGCGGCACCCGTCTCGGCGAGCTCGCCCTTGTCGGCCTTGTCGCCGCCCTGCTCGACCGGGGTGGAGCCCGTGTCGGTCAGGCTGTCCTTGCCCTTGCCCTGCTCGACGGGGTTGGAGCCGCCGTCGGGGTCGTTGTCGTTACCGCCCGTGCCGTTGCCGTTACCCGGGTCGCTCGGGTCGGCGGTGGGCTCGTCCGTCGGGTCCGTGGGGTCCGTCGGGTCCGTGGTGGGCTCGGTCGGCTCCTCGGTGGGCTCCGTGGGCTCCTCGGTGGGCTCGGTCGGCTCCTCCGTGGGCTCGGTGGGCTCCTCGGTGGGCTCCGTCGGCTCCTCCGTGGGCTCCTCCGGGTCCGTCGGGATCTCCGTCGGCTCCTCGGTGGGCTCGTCGTCGTCATCGCCCAGGCCGACGTCGACACCGATGCCGTTCTCGTCGGCGTTGGCGTGGACGCCCGCACCGCCGAGCTCGACGCCGACGTCCAGGGCCGAGGCGGCACCGGCGGCGGTCAGCGAAGCACCCGCGGCGATCACCGCACCGGCCGCTATCCGTGCCACGCGGATCCGCGTCTTCTTGGTCATCTGGCTGCTACCCCCAGTAGCTGAATCGTCAGTGAGGCAGCGTCCGGGACTGCGTTCGCCGGGGGCACTGGATCGGCCCCCACAGATCACACGCGTCCCAGAGATACGCATGCCGCTCGCTAGCCTTTCCACTTTTCATGACAGCGTCAAGGTCGTTGCGGGCGCGATGTCTGAAATGGGATCAGTTGACCGGCGTACGGAGATGTGACTGTGACGTAAGAGGCACAACAAAGGGCAACTGCCGCCACAGGGGCAGCAGTTGCCTTGTCGATAAAGCGGTGCGAGCGCTTTCTGCTACTTCTCCTGCTGCTTGCGCCAGCGAATTCCGGCCTCGAGGAAACCGTCGATCTCGCCGTTGAACACGGACTCCGGGTTTCCGACCTCGAACTCCGTACGCAGGTCCTTCACCATCTGGTAGGGGTGCAGGACGTACGAACGCATCTGGTTGCCCCAGGAGTTGCCGCCGTCACCCTTGAGCGCGTTCATCTTCGCCTGCTCCTCCTGGCGGCGGCGCTCGAGGAGCTTGGCCTGGAGGACGTTCATCGCGCTCGCCTTGTTCTGGATCTGCGAGCGCTCGTTCTGGCAGGAGACGACGATGCCGGTGGGGATGTGCGTCAGGCGGACCGCGGAGTCGGTCGTGTTGACGCCCTGGCCGCCGGGGCCCGATGAGCGGTACACGTCGATGCGCAGCTCGGACTCGTCGATCTCGATGTGGTCCGTCTGCTCGACGACCGGGAGGATCTCGACGCCGGCGAAGGAGGTCTGGCGACGCCCCTGGTTGTCGAAGGGCGAGATGCGGACGAGGCGGTGGGTGCCCTGCTCGACCGAGAGCGTTCCGTAGGCGTACGGGACCTGGACGGCGAAGGTGGTCGACTTGATGCCGGCCTCTTCCGCGTACGAGGTTTCGTAGAGCTCCGACTTGTAGCCGTGCCGCTCGGCCCAGCGCAGGTACATGCGCTGCAGCTTCTCGGCGAAGTCGGAGGCGTCGACGCCGCCGGCCTCCGCGCGGATGGTGACGAGCGCCTCACGCGCGTCGTACTCACCGGAGAGGAGCGTGCGGACCTCCATCTCGTCCAGCGCCTTCTTCACGGCCGTGAGCTCGGACTCGGCCTCGGCGCGGGTGTCCGGGTCGTCCTCCTCCTCGGCCATCTCGAAGAGCACGCCGAGGTCGTCGATGCGCCCGCGCAGGGCCTCGGCCTTGCGCACCTCCGCCTGGAGGTGGCTCAGCTTGCTGGTGATCTTCTGTGCCGCTTCCGGGTCGTCCCACAGGGACGGCGCGGCCGCCTGCTCCTCGAGCACGGCGATGTCTGCCCTCAGCTTGTCGAGGTCCAGGACGGCCTCGATCGACTCCATGGTCGAGGAGAGGGACTTGAGCTCTTCGGATACATCGACGACTGCCACGGGTCCAGCCTAACGGCTGAGCGCAAGCGGTCTGCCCTCCCGGGCGGGGGAACGGTGTCGCTGGGCCTGCGGGGGTGTCGCGGGGGGGGCGTGGCGGGTGTGCTGCCCTGTGGGGGCGGGGACGTCACGGTTGTGCTGCCCTGCGGGCGGAGCCTGTCCCGGCGCTTCGCGCCGGATCTTCCCCGCCCACCCGCCCGATTGCCCGGCATCCGGCCCCGGCCGTAGGAGCGGGGCGGATCCGCCCCGGGCCGTCGGTCGCCTGCTGCCCTGTGGCCTGACCTGTCCCGGCGCTCCGCGCCGGATCCTTCCCGCCCACCCGCCCGATTGCCCCGGAGGTACGGGTGGGTGGGTGGGAGTGATCCGCCGCGGGCTCGCCCCGTGGTGCCGGGTGATCGGGTGGGTGGGTGGGAAAGGCTTGTGGGTGGGAAGGGCTCCGGGTCAGGGGGACTCTGGGGCCGAGTTCTTTGTGTCCTGGGGTGTTGCGTCCGCGTCGTCGTCGCTGGTGGCGGCCCAGGTGCCGATGCCCGCGGCAGCGACGATCACCGCTCCCGCCACGCCGAGCGTGATCCTGCGGCGGCGGGCCGAGGCGCGGTGGCGGGCCGAGCCGGGGCGGGCCGAACCCACGGCGCGGGGGGCGCGGGCCGTGCCTCGGGCGCCGCCCGCGAGCTCGTCGGGGCCGGGGACCCGCATCGAGGTGTGGGTGTCGCGGTTCGAGTCGGGGGCGGCTCCGGGGACCAGAGGAACCGCTCCCCGGCGGGGGGCGCCCGGGGCCGGGTCCGGCGCGGGCTCCTCGTCTGCCTCCTCCGGCAGCGGCTCCGTGTCCGGCTCGTCCACGTCCAGCGGCGGCATCCCCGCCACCAGCGGCTGCAGCTCCCGCAGGCGCGCGGCCAGCTCGGAGGCGCGAAGCCGGGATGCCGGGGCCTTCGCCAGGCACTGGACCATGAGCTGCCACAGCTCGTCCGGGATGCCGGGGAGGGGGACCACCGTCTCCGTGACGTGGCGGCGCAGCACCGCGCCCGGGTGACCGCCGCCGAAGGGTGTGAAGCCCGCCAGGAGTTCGTACAGGACCGTCGCGAGGGCGTAGATGTCGACCGCCGCGCGCGGGGGCAGGCCCTCGATGATCTCGGGGGCCAGGTAGTCCGGCGTACCGATGATCTTTGTCGCGCGCGTGCGGCGCGGGGAGTCGATCAGCTTGGCGACGCCGAAGTCCGTCAGGAGCGCCGGGTGCGAGCCGCCGGGGCCCAGCGGACCCTGCATGTCCAGGAGTACGTTCTCCGGCTTCACGTCACGGTGCACGATCCCCGCCGCGTGCGCCGCCGCGAGCCCGTCCGCGACGTCCGCGACGATCGCCACCGCCGCCTCCGGAGCGAGCCTGCGCTCGCGGTCCAGGCGGGTGCGCAGGTCGGTGCCGCGGACCAGGTCCATGACCAGGGCGAGGTCGTTGCCGTCGACCACCAGGTCATGGACGCCCACCACGCGCGCGTGGTCGAGGCTCAGGAGTGCCGTGCGCTCCTGGACGAAGCGGCCGACGAGCTCCTGGTCGGACGCCAGGTCCTCGCGCAACAGCTTGATGGCGACGGGCCCCTCGGGTCCCTCGCCGAGCCACACCGTGCCGGCGCTGCCCCGACCAAGGATCTGGTGGGCGGTGTACCGGCTGCCGATCTTGCGTGCCAAGACTGCTCCTACGGATGCGTGTTGGCGACAAAACTACGCGGCCTCGACGCCAACCTTCACTCCAGGAGCAGAAATCACCCCACAGGTGTCGACAAATCCCCAGAGTCGGGAGGGGATTCGTCAAGAAGGGGCCGATAAGGACAGAGAAGAAGACGGAGAAGACGGAGAAGGCGGAGAAGAAGAGAGACCGGCCGGGAGCTGGTGGCTCCCTGACGGGGTGGTGGTTTTGGTGTATGTTGGCGCGCGAGTTAACGCCCAGGTTGCCGAAACCAACCGAAACCG
>NZ_JBHYIG010000142.1:15153-20617 GCF_042740015.1 Streptomyces sp. NPDC059037 | reverse complement strand
TGGGGGGCTAAGCCCTGCCCGCGGCGGGGAGCTGGTGGCTCCCGGCCGGTCTCTGCTTTTTCGGTTCTTGGTCCGCGCTAGTTCCCGCCCAGTTTCCCTATCCAGCCGGAAACGGAGTCGTACCAGTCGGTCAGCTGGTCCCAGTACCCCTTCGTCGTACCGATCCACTCCTGGAGCGGGCTCAGCTCCCAGACGAGCCAGCTCGCCACGAAGAGGATGACGATGGTGAACAGGCACCCCTTGAGGCAGCCGAGACCCGGGATCTTCATCGGGTTCGCGCTGCGCTGCCTCGGCTCGCGCGGCGCGCGCCCGGCGGGCGGCTGCTGGGGCGGTGCCTGCTGCGGCGGCGCGGCGTACTGGCGCGGCTGCTGCTGGGGCTGCGGCGCCGGTGCGTACTGCTGCCGCTGCTGCTGCGGCGCGTACTGCTGAGGGCGCTGCTGCGGCTGCTGGGGGCGGGCCACCTGGCGCTGGGGGCGGCGGCGCAGCGGATCCTGGCTCGGGTCCAGGTACTGGACCTGGGTCTGTTCGTTGCGGTCGCGGGCCGCCCGCATCTGGTTCTGCCAGGGGTGCGGGTCGTCGGGGTTCGCGCCGGGCTGGTTCGGCGGCACCGGCGGCATGACGGCCGTCGGGTCGGCGTCTCCGGCTCCGGGGGCCCCGGTGCCCGCGCCGCCGGTGTTCTGCATGACGCTCGTCGCGGCGTTCGGGTCGTACGATCCCGCGTTGCTCGGCAGGACCTGGGTGGGGTCGGCGGCGCCGGCCGTCCCCGGCACCGTCGCGGGCGCCGGATCGGGCATCAGGAGGGCGCCCACGCCCTCCGCGGCGGCGATCTGCGCGCTGGACGCGTGCACGCCCACGCCGTCGGCCACGGCCCGCAGGCCGCGCGCGAGGTTCTCGGCGCTCGGCCGGTGGTCGGGGTTCTTGCTCAGGCAGCGCTCTATGACCGTCCACAGCGGGTCAGGGACCGTGGAGGGACGGCTCGGCTCGGCGCTGAGGTGCTGGTGGAGGACTTCGAGGGCCGAGCCGCCGGAGAACGGCGGGCGTCCTGTGACCAGCTCGTACAGCAGGATGCCCGCGCCGTAGATGTCGACCGCGCTGGTCTGCGGGCGGCCCTCGGCGGACTCGGGCGCCACGTACGCGGGCGTGCCGACGAATTCGTGGGTGCGGGTCAGGCCCGGGGAGTCGGCGAGGCGCGCGATGCCGAAGTCGGTCAGCATCGGGTGCATCGAGCCGTCGGCCTCCTGCTTGAGCAGGACGTTCGCGGGCTTCAGGTCGCGGTGCACGACGCCGTCCGCATGGCTCGCGGCCAGCGCGTCGGCGATCTGCGCGGTCATCAGGGCCGCGGCGACCGGCGTGAACGGGCCGTTGTCGCGGAGATAGCGGTGCAGGTCAGGGCCCTCGACCAGGTCCATGACGAGGGCGAGGAGATCGCCCTCGACGACGAGGTCACGGGTCCGCACGATGTTCGGGTGCGTGAGCCTGAGCAGGACGGACCGCTCCCGGAGGAAGCGCATCACGACGTCCGCGTCGTTGGCGAGCTCTTCCTTGAGGACCTTGATCGCGACCGTCTCGCCGGGCTGGCCGGCGACGGCCGCCTCGGCGCCCGCGGTCTCGCGCTGGCGGGCTCGCCAGACGGTGCCCGTGGCGCCGCGCCCGAGCGGCTCCTCGAGCAGGTACTTGCTGCCTACCGGCCGCACGTCATGCGCTCCCTGCTGATCTGGCTGGTCTGTCCGGACCCGGCTACCCGCCGGAAGGTGTTCCGACCCACTCTAATGCCGCCGTCCGGGGCACCGGCGGGTCAGATTCCGCGCCGGCCCCAAGGTGTCCGGATCGTTGTTCGGTGGAAAGACGCCCGACCGGGGCCGTTGGTTGCCGGGTGGCGGCGAATTGACCTCCGTCACCAACAGACGACCATTGATCGCAACGGTCCAAGCAGGCACTTTTCCGAGCAGAGCCGACCAATCAAGATCACTTACGGGTGGCCGCCGGGCGTGTTGTCAGTGGCAGGTGCGAGGATGCTTTCCTGATACTGGCCGACGTGCCCGTGTGTGGTGGGGGAATCACAGCGCGAGTCCCCCTGCCCGGCGGCAAGGGCAGAAGGGACCGCTGACGGCGATGCAGATCCGGCTGACCGTCCTCGGGCCGCGCAGCGGCCGGACCGAGCCCCAAGGCGGCCCCGCGCGCGGGGCCTGTGACGTGCTGGTGACCGCCCCCGCAGGGACCGCGCTCGCCGCCGTCGCCTCCGGCCTCGCATCAGCCGTCGCGGGCGGCGAAGGCCCCCTTGTCCTGTACGCGGAAGCGGAGCGGCTCGACGCCCAGCGCAGCACCCTCGGCGAGCCCCCGCTGATCGACGGAGCGGTGCTCTCGCTCGGCTCCCCCGCCGAGCCTGGGCCCGAACTGGCGGGCGCGGCGGCCCAGTTGCACGTGGTGGCGGGCCCGGACGCGGGCGGTGTGCATCTGCTGCACGGCGGACAGATCCGCATCGGCCGCTCGGCGGACGCGGACGTCCCCCTCGACGACCCGGACGTCTCCCGGCTGCACTGCGCGGTCACGCTCGGCCAGGACGGCCAGGTGACCGTGACGGACCTGGGCTCCACGAACGGCACGACGGTGGACGGCCGCGAGATCACCCGCCGCCCGGTGCGCCTCTCCCCCGGCTCCCTGCTGCGGCTCGGCGAGTCCGCGCTGCGGCTCACCGGCAGTGACGGCGTGGGCGGTGCGCTTGCGACGGCGCCGGACGGCGAGGGGCACGTGCGCGTGCGGACCGCCCAGGACACCGACGCCCCGCCCGCCGGGCCCGCGGAACCTTCCGAAGGCACGCACCACGCGTACGGCACCTCAGGGTGGGGCGCCTCCGGCGGGGACGGCCAGGACAGCGCGGACGGGGCGTACGGCACGCACGCGTACGGGCAGACGGCGGTCACGGACGTGCCGCTCGTGCCCCAGCAGGGCGGTGCCCCCGACGCCGAGCGGACCCGCGTCGGCACTCCGCCGCGCGGGACGACCGTGCCGCGCGGCCTGCGCAAGCGGGGCGGCCTCTCGGCCTGGGCCCGGCGGCTCACCGGAGGCCGGGACGACGAGCACGCGCAGGCCGACCACGACGAGTACGACGAGGCGTACGGCACCGACTCCCCGGAACCGGCAGGACCCACCCCCGAGGACCTCGCGGTGGCCGCCGCCGCGCGCACCCCCGAGTCCTGGCCCGACCCGGCGGCCCTGCTGCTCACCGCGCTCGGCCCCGGCCCCCGCCTCTGGGAGCGCGGCCCCGGCCACCCCGAGGCGCTCACGGTCCGGCTCGGCACGGTCGACAGGGCGACGCCGGACGACCGCGGCCTGCTGCCCGCCGTCCCCGTGACCGTGAGCCTGCGGGAAGCGGGCGCGCTCGGCCTCGCCGGACCGCGCGAGCGGCTGACGGGCCTGGCCCGCGCGGTCGTCGCCCAGCTCGCGGCCCTGCACTCCCCCGACGCCCTGGAGCTCGTACTGCTGAGCACGGACCGCACACGGCCTACGCCGGAGCGCGTCGCCGAGTGGTCCTGGCTCGGCTGGCTCCCGCATCTGCGGCCCGCCCACGGCCAGGACTGCCGCCTCCTGCTCGCCTACGACCGCGAGCAGGCCCTTGCCCGTACGGACGAGCTGTTGCGCCGTCTGGAGGATCACCTGGCGGACACCTCGGGGGCCGGCCGTTCCGAGCCCGGTGGCGGACCCTCCGCGCGCACCGTCGTGGTGGTGGACGGCGACCCCGGGGCCGCCGGGCTGCGGGAGGCCGTGGTGCGGCTCGCGCGGGACGGGGCCGCGGCCGGCATCCATGTCGTCTGCCTCGCCGAGACCCCGGCCGCCTCGCCCGCGTCCCCGGTGTCCGCCACGTACGAAGCAGCCTGCTCGGTGTCGCCCGCCTTCCGTGCCTGCGGTGCGGTCGCGCTGCTCAGCGGTGACGTGGCGACGGCGCTGCGGCTGCTGCGCACGGTGGACGGGCATCCGGCGGGGCACGGGACGGTCGCCGCGGTGGACGCGGTGTCGCAGGCCTGGGCCGAGCGGTTCGCCCGCGCCCTTGCTCCTTTCCGTACGGACGGGGCGCCCGGTGACGGGCACGCGCGTGTGTCCGCGCCGTTGCCCCAAATGGCGCGGCTGCTCGACGAGTTGGGGCTCGCCCGCGCCACCCCCGCGTCCCTGATGGCGCGGTGGGCCGCGGCCGCCGACGATCCCGAGGCGCTCGGCGGGCGGGCCTGGACGGTGCTCGGGGCGGGGCCGCGCGGTCCCGTGGTCGTGGATCTCGCCGCCGAGGGGCCGCATCTGCTGGCCGAGGGTCCCGCCGGGAGCGGCCGCACCGAACTCCTTCGGTCCGTCGCCGCGTCGCTGGCCGCCGCCGAGCGGCCCGATCGGCTCGGGATCGTGCTGATCGACGGGCGGGACAGCACGGGGAGCGGGAGCAGCGGCACGAGCGGGGGGAACATACGGCTCGGGGAAGGCCTGTCGTCCTGCACCGACCTGCCGCACGTCACCACGCATCTCGCGGCCAACGACCCGGTCCGGATGCGGGAGTTCGCGCAGTCGCTGACGGCCGAGCTGAAGCGGCGGGCGGAGTTGCTCGGGCGGCTTGGATTCGCCGAGTGGCATACGCAGCAGGAGGTTTCGGGGCGGCTGGTCGCGCAGCGCGCGGGCGGTAGCGGTAGTAGTGGTGGCGGTGTCGGCGCGGGGGCGGTTCCGGCCGCCGGTGACGGGGATCTTGATCCGCCGCCGAGTTCCACGATGCGGCTGCGGCCTGCCGCCGCGCGGAAGGGGGCCGAGCCGGGGCCGCCGTTGCCTCGGCTCGTCGTCCTTGTCGACGACTTCGACGCGCTGCTTTCGCCGGCTCTCGGGTCGCCGGGGCGGCCCGCCGCGGGGTCGGTCGTGCGGGCGCTTGAGGCTGTGGCGCGGGACGGGGAGCGGCTGGGGGTGCATCTGGTGGCCACGGCGGGGCGCAGTGAGCGGACTCCGGAGACGGAGTTGGGGCGGCGGGCCGCGCTGCGGATCGTCCTTGACGCGGTGTCTCCCGGGGCGGAGGAACCTGCCCCCGGGCGGGGGGAGTTGCGGTCTGCCGAGGGGCGGGTCAGTGCCTTCCAGGCGGGGCGGGTCACTGGGCGCATTCCGCGTACGGCGACCTTGCGGCCCACTGTTGTTCCACTGGAGTGGGAGCGGATGGGGGATCCGCCGGCTCGGCGGCCGGTGCGGGAGCTGGGGAACGGGCCTACTGACTTGGCCTTGCTGGCCAGTGCGTTGGAGCGGGCCGCGCGGTCCGTTTCCGCGGAGCAGGTGCCGTCGCTGCTGTGAGCTTCCTGCGGGAGGGGCCTGCCGCTCACCCCGCGGCGGCAAGTGGCCGAACAAGCCTTTTTGCCCCCCCCCCCCCCCCCCCCCCGCATAGTAAGCCCCCCGCAAAACCGCGGAGACTTGGGGTCTGGTGTAGGGTTGGTGGGTGTGTCGGGTTTTGCCG
>NZ_JBHYIG010000142.1:7823-15143 GCF_042740015.1 Streptomyces sp. NPDC059037 | reverse complement strand
CCGCTCACCCCGCGGCGGCAAGTGGCCGAACAAGCCTTTCCCGCCCACCCACCCGATCTCCGCAGTTCATGACGCCACGTCACAACGGCATCACGATCGGCTAGTTGTCATGGTTGGTGCTCTTGCCGGTGTTCCCCGGGCGGGCGTAGACAAGCCGCACGGGACTCGCTCGCCAGGAAGAGAACGGGGCAGTGATGCGCAGCACTCTTCGTACACGCAGGGCACCGCACCATCGGCGTACCACCGCCAGGATCGCCGCGGCCGTCGTCGCGGGGGCGCTCACCCTCACCGTCACCGCGTGCGGTGGCGATGACGACAAGGACGACGGGAGCGGCGGGGACAAGGGCGGCGGCAAGGAGAGCGCGGCCGCGGTCCAACTGCCCAAGCTGGAGGGGCAGAAGGTGTCCGTCGCCGCCGTGTGGGGCGGATCGGAGCGGAAGGTCTTCCTCAAGGTTCTCGACGAGTTCGAGAAGAGGACCGGGGCCGACGTCTCCTTCGTACCCGCGCAGGACCCCATCATCAGCTTCCTGGAGTCGAAGGTCGCCGGCGGCCAGCCGCCGGACGTCGCGATGCTTCCGCAGGTCGGCGCCATCGAGCAGGCGGTCCAGAACAAGTGGGCCAAGCCCGTGGGGCCCGAGGCGCAGAAGCAGCTCGACAAGAATTACGCGAAGGGCTGGCAGGACCTCGGGGCCGTCGACGGCAAGCAGTACGGCGTGTACTTCAAGGCCGCCAACAAGTCCCTGGTCTGGTACAACACCAAGGTCTTCGAGAACGCGGGCACCGAAGAGCCCAAGACCTGGGACGACTTCATGAAGACGGCCCAGACCGTGTACGACTCCGGCGTGCCGCCGATATCGGTCGCGGGCGCCGACGGCTGGACCCTCACCGACTGGTTCGAGAACATCTACCTCTCGCAGGCGGGCCCCGAGAAGTACGACCAGCTGGCGAAGCACGAGATCAAGTGGACGGACCCCTCCGTGAAGGAGGCGCTGACCACGCTCGGCGAGCTCTACGGCAAGAAGGGCTTCGTCGCGGGCGGCGCGGACGGCGCGCTGCAGACCGAGTTCCCCGCCTCGGTGAAGCAGACCTTCACCGGCGGCGACCAGCCCAAGGCGGGCATGGTCTTCGAGGGCGACATGGTCTCGCTGCCGATCTCGGAGACGAAGGCGAAGATCGGTTCGGACGCCAAGGTGTTCCCCTTCCCGGCGGTCGGGGACGAGTCCCCGGCGGTCGTCGGCGGTGACGCCGCGGTGGCGCTGAAGGACAGCAAGGGCGCGCAGGCGCTGCTCACCTTCCTGGCCTCGCCGGACTCGGCGAAGATCTGGGCCGAGGCGGGCGGCTTCGTGTCCCCCAACAAGAGCCTCGACCTGGCGGCGTACCCGAACGACGTGCAGCGGGACATCGCCAAGGCGCTCATCGCGGCGGGCGACGACATCCGCTTCGACATGTCCGACCAGGCCCCGCAGGCCTTCGGCGGCACGCCCGGCAAGGGCGAGTGGAAGGCGCTGCAGGACTTCCTGAAGGATCCGAAGGACGTCGAAGGCACGCAGAAGGCGTTGGAGACGGCCGCAGCCAAGGCCTACAAGGACTGACGCGCCATGGCGTCCGCGAACGCCGGGGGCACGCCGAACGTGGCGCTGCCCCCGGCGCCCAAACCGCGCAAGAGCGTGACCGGCACCCGTAAGTCCGTGGCAGTGCTCTTCCTGCTGCCCGCCCTGGTGCTGCTCGGCGCGCTCGTCCTCTACCCGATCGGGTACTCGCTGTTCCGCAGCTTCTTCGACAAGTCGGGCGACTTCACGGCGTTCGGCAACTACGAAACCCTGTTCACGGACGACACCATCCTCACCGCGATCAAGAACAACGCGATCTGGGTGGTGGTCGCCCCGACGGTCGCGACCGGCCTCGGCCTGATCTTCGCCGTGCTCACCGAGCGGATCCGCTGGGGCACGGCGTTCAAGCTGGTCATCTTTATGCCGATGGCGATCTCGATGCTCGCGGCGGGGATCATCTTCCGGCTCGTCTACGAGTCGGATCCCGACCGGGGTGTCGCCAACGCCGTGTTCGTGGCGGCGCACGACACCTTCGCCGAGTCGTCCGCGTTCCCGCAGGCGCATCCCAGTACGCAGTCTCCGCTGAAGTCGGCGGGCGGTGGCGCCTTCATCACGCGTGAGGCGGTCGAGGCGGGCACGCCCGTCGCCCTGCCGCTGACCGGTGTGGCACCGGACAACATGCCGGACGACGCCAAGTCGGCCGCGGCCGCGAAGCCGGACCCGGACCAGGTGACCGGCACCGCCTGGCAGGACTTCACCCGCGGCAAGGGCCGGGGCGAGCTCAACGCCCCGGACAAGGCGGAGTTCGGCTATCCCGGGATCAAGATCGAGGCCGTCAAGGACGGCAAGGTGGTGGCATCGGCCGAGGCGGCGGGCGACGGCACCTTCGCGTTGCCCAAGGAGGCCGACGGGGCCCAACTCCGGTTCCCCGCATCGAACTTCCGCGAGCCGTACAACGGCGTGGACTGGCTCGGCCCGTCCCTCATCACGCCCGCGGTGATCGGCTCGTATCTGTGGATCTGGACGGGCTTCGCGATGGTCCTGATCGCGGCGGGCCTGGCGAGCGTGCCGCGTGAACTCCTGGAGGCGGCCCGCGTGGACGGCGCCAACGAGTGGCAGGTGTTCCGGCGGATCACCGTGCCGATCCTGGCGCCGGTGCTTGCCGTGGTCGCGGTCACGCTCATGATCAACGTACTGAAGATCTTCGACCTGATCTTCATCATCGCGCCGAACTCCTCGAAGGACGACGCGAATGTGCTGGCGCTGCAGCTCTACAACTCCGCGTTCCTCGACAAGGATTCGGGAGTGGCGAGCGCGATCGCCGTGCTCCTGTTCCTCCTCGTGATCCCGGTGATGATGTTCAACATCCGGCGACTTCGGCGGGAGGGACGACGATGACCACCCAAGTCGAAACGGTGAAGGCCAAGCAGTCGCTCGGCGGGCGGATCGCCGCCGTCGTCAGTGGCAGTGCCGTACGCGTCTTCCTCGTCGTCATCGGTCTCTTCTGGCTGGTGCCGACGATCGGGCTGCTGCTCGGTTCGCTGCGCACCTCGTCCGACATGGCCGAGAGCGGCTGGTGGAAGGTGTTCAGCACCCCGTCGCAGATGACGCTGGACAACTACAGCAACCTGCTCAAGGACGAGACGATCACCGACTCGATCCTGTCCAGCATCATGATCACCGTCCCGGCGACGCTGCTCGTCGTGATCATCGGGTCCCTGGCCGGATACGCCTTCGCGTGGATGGAGTTCCCGGGGCGCGACTGGTGGTTCCTCGGCGTCGTCGGGCTGCTCGTGGTGCCCGTGCAGGTGGCGCTGCTTCCGGTCTCCAAGATCTTCGGCGAGATCGGCATCTTCGAGACGACGGTCGGCGTGGTCGTCTTCCATGTGGCCTTCGGCCTGCCGTTCGCGATCTTCCTCCTGCGGAACTTCTTCGCGGAGATCCCACGCGAACTCCTGGAGGCTGCACGCCTGGACGGGGCCGGTGAGCTGCGGCTCTTCCTCAGGGTCGTGATGCCGCTCGGCGCGCCGGCGATCGCCTCGCTCGGCATCTTCCAGTTCCTCTGGGTCTGGAACGACATGCTGATCGCGCTGATCTTCGCCGACTCCGAGAGCCCGCCGATCACGGTCGCGCTCCAGCAGCAGGTGCGGTCCTTCGGCGACAACGTGCAGATCCTGGCGCCCGGCGCGTTCATCTCGATGGTGATCCCGCTGGCCGTGTTCTTCGCGTTCCAGCGGCAGTTCGTGTCCGGCGTGATGGCGGGAGCCGTCAAGTAGCCGCCCGACAAAGGCACTTGTCAGGCACTTGTACATTCGTTCGCCGAGTGAGGCGGTCCCCGGCGGGGGCCGCCTCACCTGCGTCCATCCCCCGTCTGCCGCACCCGGCGTAACCCGACCGGCCCTCCGGGCGTTTTCGGGCAGTATGCCCGCGCCGACCCATGGATGTGCCTTGCCCCGGTTCAGTGTCATCGTTCCCGTGTACAAGGTGCAGGCATATCTGCACGCATGCCTGGAGTCGGTCCTCGACCAGTCGTTCACGGATCTCGAACTGATCGTGGTGGACGACTGTTCGCCGGATGCCGGCGGCGCCCTCATCGACGAGTTCGCGGCCCGCGACATTCGCGTGCGGGCCGTCCACCTGAAGGAGAACGTCGGCCTCGGCCGGGCACGCAACGCGGGCATGGAACACGCCGGCGGCGACTACCTGGTCTTCCTCGACGGCGACGACACCCTCACCCCCGGCGCCCTGCACGCCATCTCCGACCGCCTCAAGGAGACGGACGAGCCGGACGTCCTCGTCTACGACTACGCGCGTACGTACTGGTCGGGCGAGACGGTGCGCAACCAGTACGCGAACCTGCTCGACGAGGACGGCGGCGCCGCACCCTTCCGGCTCGCCGAGCGGCCGAGCCTGCTGAGGCTCCTGATGGTCGCCTGGAACAAGGCCTACCGCCGCGAGTTCATCGAGCGTGAGGGCTTCGACTTCCCGCCGGGCTTCTACGAGGACACCCCCTGGACCTTCCCGGTCATGCTCTCCGCGGACTCGATCTGCACCCTCGACCGGGTCTGCCTGCACTACCGGCAGCGGCGCCGCGGCAACATCCTGAACACCACGAGCCTCAGGCACTTCGACATCTTCGACCAGTACGAGAGGGTCTTCGCGTTCCTCGACGAGCACCCCGAGTTCTCGGCGGACTGGCGGCCCGTCCTCTTCCGGCGGATGGTCGACCACTTCTGCACGGTCTTCACCAAGCGCGACCGGCTGCCGCGCGGCACCCGCGCCGACTTCCTGCGCAGGGCCCGCTCCCACTACCGCCGCTACCGCGTCCCCGGCTCGCGCGGCAGGCCCGGCGGCCGGCTGCGGCACGCCCTTGTGCGGCTGGGCTCGCACCGCACCTACCGGACCCTGTGGACGGCGCTGCGGGTGCGGACCAGGGCCAGGCGGTACGCGGCCAACGCCCGCCGCCACGCCAGGGGCGCCGCGCTCCAGCTGCACTACCGGATCCAGCTGCGCCTGCCGGTGCGCGCCGACCGCGCGGTGTTCTCCGCGTACGGGGGGCGCGGCCACGGCTGCAACCCCGGCGCCCTGGAGGCCGCGGTGCGCGAGCACGCCCCGCATATCCGCACCGCGTGGATCGCCGACGCACGCCACCACCACTCGGTGCCGACGGCCACCCGGAAGATCCGGCCCGGCACGGCCGCGTACTGGACGGCCCTCGCCCGCTCCAAGTACCTGGTGAACAACGTCGACTTCGACCGCAGGCTGGTCAAGCGGCGCGGCCAGGTGATGATCCAGACCCAGCACGGCACACCCCTGAAGCTGATGGGCCTCGACCTCCAGGACCGCCCGGCCGCCGCACGGGACACGGATTTCCGGGCGCTCCTGAAGAACGCCGACAAATGGGATTACGTCCTGTCGGCGAACCGGCACTCGACGCTGGTCTGGGAGCGGGTGTTCCCCGCCTCGTACACGACCCTCGAGTACGGCTACCCGCGCAACGACATCTACCAGCGGGCGACCACCGCGGACGTGGCCCGCCAGCGCGAGCTCATCGGCATCCCCCGGGGCGCGGTCGCCATCCTCTACGCGCCCACCCACCGCGACTACCGCCGCTCCCAGCTGCGCGCCCTCGATCTGGAGCGGGTGCTGCAGGCGCTCGGCCCCCGCTTCGTGATCCTGACCCGCGCCCATCACTCGTACGAGGCACCGCTCGCCTCCTCGTCGGGCCGGCTGATCGACGTGTCGGACCATCCGAGCGTCGAGTCCCTCTGCCTCGCTTCGGACGCCCTGGTCACGGACTACTCCTCGCTGATGTTCGACTACGCCAACCTCGACCGGCCCGTCGTCCTGCACGCCGACGACTGGGAGGCCTACGAGGCGACCCGCGGCACCTATTTCGACGTCCGCGACTTCCCGCCGGGCGCGGTCGCGCGCAGCGAGGACGAGCTCACCGACATCTTCGCGACGGGCCACTGGCGCGGCTCCCGCTCGGCCCAGCTGCGCTCGGCCTTCCGAAACCGCTTCTGTGTGTACGACGACGGGCGAGCCGCTGAACGAGTTGTGAGGCATGTGGTGCTCGGTGAGCCAGGGGGTCTACCGTCTGTGGCGCCACTGGCGGAGCGGCACCCCGCGCCGGCCGCGGGGGTGGCCGATGAGCCGCTGCCGCGGGCCGACGTCTCCGAGCCCACTCCGCGCTTCTGACAGCTCCAACAGCATCGTGCGCCGAAACGGCCCCCCACCCGTCCGGCAGCACTGTCCTCCTCCCCCCATCCCCAGGACCCAGACATGCAGCAAGCAACAGCGCGCGCGTCCACGAACGGCACGGACACGGATCAGTTGCCGCGGCCGCACCAGCTCTCCGACGTGAAGGGATGGTTCCATCCGGTCGACCAGGTGCTCTTCGACTGGATCCTGAGCCGCCAGTACGAACGCTCCGAGCAGGGCGACCTCCTCGAACTGGGCGCCTATCTCGGCAAGAGCGCCATCTTCATGGGTACGTATCTGCGCGCGGCCGAGACCTTCACGGTCTGCGACCTCTTCGACTCGCCCGCGCCCGACGAGGCCAACTCGGCGGAGATGGGCCGCTCCTACCGGTCCACGCTCACGCGCCGCGCCTTCGAGGCCAACTACCGCTCCTTCCACGACGAGCTGCCGCAGATCGTCCAGGAGCCGTCCGCCGGCATCACCGCGCATGTGGAGCCGGACACCTGCCGCTTCGTGCACATCGACGCCTCGCATCTGTACGAGCATGTGCACGCGGACATCGCCGCGGCCCGCGAGGTGCTCGGCGCCGACGGGATCGTCGTCCTCGACGACTTCCGTGCCGAGCACTGTCCGGGCGTGGCCGCGGCGACCTGGGGCGCGGTGGCGAGCACGGGGCTCAAGCCGCTGTGCATCACGGCCACCAAGTTCTACGGGACGTGGGGCGCCTACGACGCGGTCCACGCCGATCTCGCGGCGTTCCTGAAGGAGCGCGACGACATGTGGCACGGCGCCGAGGAGGTCGCCGAGTTCCCGATGATCCGCATCAGCGGCAAGCAGGCACGGTCACCGGAGCAGCCGGTGTCCCGATACGCCGGGCAGACCCCGAAGCCGACGCCCGAACCGACCCGCACCAAGGGCCTGCTCGCGTCGCTGCTTTCGCGGACGGGACGTAACTGAGAGAGGCCAGTCCCCGCGCCCCGCAAGGGGCGCGGGGGACAGCGCGACAATCCCCCCCCCGCCCCCCCGGACAAAAAAGCCCAAACAACAAAACCCCCCAAAGCCGACG
>NZ_JBHYIG010000142.1:0-7813 GCF_042740015.1 Streptomyces sp. NPDC059037 | reverse complement strand
GAAACTGAGCGCGGCCTGACCCCGCCCCCCACAGGGGGCCCGGGGAACTGCGCGACCAACCCCCACCGGCCCGCACGTCCATCACCGCTCAAGAAGTTCGAACAACGCTTCCCAGCGCTCAAGCACAGCCGCCTCCGAGAACCTCTGCACATTCACCCGCGCCCGCTCCCCCATCGCATCCCGCATCCGGGGATTGCCGGTCAGGCGCAGGAGCCGGTCGGCGAGGGCCTCCACGTCGCCGGCGGGCGCAAGCAACCCGTCCTCGCCGTCCCGGACGATCTCCCGTACGCCGGGCGCGCAGTCGAAGGCCGCGCACGGCACCGCACTGGCCATCGCCTCCATCAGGGCAAGCGGGAAACCCTCACCGCGCGAGGACTGCACGAACACCGAGCTCTGCGCGAGCACACCCGGCACATCGCCGGTGCGGCCCATCCACTGCACCGAACCGTCGAGGCCGAGGCGCGTGCACTGGCGCCTGAGGTCGGCCTCGTCGGCGCCCGCGCCATAGATCCGCAGCGTCCAGTCCGGGCGCTGCGGGGCGACCAGGGCCCAGGTGTCGACGAGCATGTCGACGCCCTTCTGGTCGGCGAGCCTGCCGATGCTGCAGACCACCTTCTGGCGGCGCTGCGAGGGCACTTCGGGCAGGTGGGCAAGGGCGTTGGGCATCGCTCCCACGTTGTGCATGCCGTCGGCGATCCAGTCGTCGGCATCCTCCTGGGTGAGCGCGAGCCAGCGGTCCACGGAGGGGTAGTTGCGCTTGACCGAGCGGTAGCGGTGGCAGGCGCGGGTGTAGGCGTACGACTCGTGGCTCATGCCGATGATGCGCAGGCCCGCGGTGTCCGCCTCCCTGATCCACCCCATCGGCCAGACCTGCGTGACGATGGCGACGGCTCCGGGGCGCGCGGCGCGGAAGAGCCCGGAGAGCCGGTCGACCGTCCGCTTCTTGGCGGCGATCCGCGCCGATTCGCGGCGCCGTGCCACGACGTTGAGCCGGCCGAGACCGCGTACGGGACGGGGTGTCGGGGGGTGTTCGCGGTAGAGGCTGGTGACGGGGTAGCCGAGGTCGTCGGGGAGCTCCAGTTTCAGCTCGGCCTCGTGGACGCCGATGACGTGCACCCGGTGGCCGACGGCCGTGAAGAGGCGGGCCATCTGATGGGCCCAGGCGGTGACTCCGCCCAGCTCGTCGACGGTGTTCGCGACGAGGAAGAGGTCGCGGCCGTGCACCGCGGCCGTGGTCCTGGTGGTCATGAGCCGGCCCCCTTGGCTGCGTCTTTGGTGTTCCCGAACCGCTCCCCGAACAGGGCGTCCACCACGTCCGCGGCGGCCCGCCCCTTGTCGTAGGCGCCGAAGCGCCGCGCGAACGTCCGCCGGGCGTCGGCCCACGCCCCGTCGGCCTGCTTCAGCGTGGCAAGCGTCCGCAGCAGTTCCTCCTGCGTCTCGACCACGGGGCCGCCCGCGTCGTCCCGCAGCGCGAAGTAGCTGCCCCGCTCGGCCGCGTACGCGTCGAGGTCCGGGGCGAAGTGCACCAGCGGACGGTCGAGGAGCGCGAAGTCGAACATGATCGACGAGTAGTCGGTCACCAGGACGTCGGCGAGGCACAGCAGTTCGCTGACGTCGTGGTGGGCGGAGACGTCGACGACCGTGCCGGGCGGGCACACGGGGAGGCTCGCCGCCTCCATGTAGTGGGCGCGCACCAGGAGTACGTGGGTGTCACCGAAGCGGTCGGCGAACTTCTTTACGTCCAGGGGGAGTTGTACGGGCTTCTTGTTCTTGGGCAGGCCGCGGAAGGTCGGCGCGTAGAGGACGACCGTCTTGTGGTCGGGGATGCCGAGTGCGGCGGCCGTGGCCGGGCGCGGGAAGCGGCCCGAGGTCTCGTCCGCGGCGCGTGCGGCGACGAGGCGGTCGTTGCGCGGATAGCCGCAGCGCAGCAGCCGGTCGTCGGGGATGCCGTAGGCGCGGGCGAGGGTGTTCACGTCGTGCTCGGAGCGCACCAGGAAGTGGTCGAAGCGGTCGACGGCGCGCTGCAGCCGGGCGCGCCGGGGGGCGTTCTGCGTCTTGACGCGTGCCTCGTCGAAGCCCATCCGTTTGTACGCGGAGCCGTGCCAGGTCTGCAGATACGTGGTGTGGCGGGGCTTCTCCAGGGCGTGCGGGAAGCCTTGGTTGTCGATCCAGAACTCGGCGCGGGCCAGGGCCCACAGATAGCGGTAGGACCAACGGCGGGCGAGCCGGGCCGACTTGGGGAATCCGTCGGGTGACTTCGCGTACGACCAGGTGCAGCGGAGCCGCAGCCCCCGGTCGAGGATCTCCTGGTGGACGGCGCGCGGGCTGTCGCCGTAGCACTTGCCCATGTGGCTCTCGAAGACCACCGAGCCCTTGCTGACGGGGAGCCGGCGCAGCACCTGCCGGTAGAAGCGGATCTTGACGGGCTGCGTGCCGAGCCGGTCGAGCCTCTGGCGCAGGGCGCGGATCCGCAGTTTCAGCTTGCGGGCGGGGCGGAAGTGCGTGGCGTAGTGCAGCGCCGCGCGCAGGACGCGGGTGGCCCGGTCGCGGGGGTGCGGGCGCAGCTCCAGCTTGTTGCCGCCGGTGACGGTGATCCCCGGGCTCTGACCCACGGTCTCCCGTTCGGCGACGAGTTCGGTGGTCAAATCCTGGGCACCTGCCTTCAGTTGCAGCTGTGGCTCCCACACGCGGTCGCCGGTGCCGAGTTCGCGCAGGCCGCCGGTGAGCCGGACCCTGGCCCGCCAGACGATCGCACCGCCGTCGTGGCGCACCTCCTCGACGGGCACGCGAAAGCCCCGCCGTGCCGTGCCGCGTGCCCGGACGTGGAGCCGGGCGGTGAGCGGCGGGTGCTCCGGGAGCAGCCCGGCGGGCAGCACGACCCGGCCTTCGAGGACCGCTTCGGCGCCCTCGACCGCGCATCGGGTGAGGCGGTTGAGGAGCCGCACGTCGCTCAACTGCCGGTGCTGGTGGCCGAGTTCCGTGACGTCGAGCACCTCGCGTACGCGTGGGTCGTCGAGACCTTCGGCCCGCCAGTAGACCTTGCCGTCGCGCTCGGTCAGCTCCGAGACCACCGTCCCCGGCCTGGCGAGCGCGTACGCCGCCGCGAGGACGCCCTCCGTGTCGCCCTCCGCGAGCAGCCGTACGCACACCCGCTCCACCGGGGCGAGCTCGTCCAGGGCGCGCAGATCCACGCTGCCCTTCAGGTGCGGGGCGAGCGCGGATGCCGTCTCGTGGCGCTGCTCGGCGGTGAGCCGCGGGAAGGTCCGCGCGCACGGCAGCACGTGGTCGCCGAGGAAGGCCCGCTCGCGCCGGTCGCAGAGGTCGAGGCGGCCGAGGCCGATCAGGAGCGCTGCGACGCGGGCGTTGGCCTCCGCGAGGGCGGGGGTCTCGCGGGCGGGGGCGGGAGCCGCGCGGCGGGTGGTGATCAGGTTCGGCACGAGGGCGACGCCCTTGGCGGCGAGCGCGGCCCGGACGCCGAAGAGGACCTCGCTGTGGGCGAGGTCGTCCGTGTACCGCAGTGAGGCCCGTTCGAGAATCTCTCGGCGGATGCAGAATCCGGTGAGCAGGGAGTCCCTGACGACGAGTTCGGGGGCGTCGGCGAGGTCGTGCACCACCCTTGTCCTGGCGTGCAGTTGGGCCTGCCAGTCGGGGCCGCGTTCCTTCTTGCCGCCTCCCGTGAGCCGCGTCCAGCGCCCCGCCACCAGGTCGGCGCCGGTGGTGCGTGCCGCATCGAAGAGGTTGCGGCAGGCGTGCGCCTGGAGGCGTTCGCCCGCGCCGAGAACCGTCACGTACCGGCCGCGTGCCGCGTCGAGCCCGAGGTTGCGCGCCGCTCCCATGGGCAGGTCGCCCTCGGCACACACGAGGCGTACCCGGTACGGGTGTTCGGCGGCGAGCGCGGCGGCCGCCTCGCTCACGGCGGGCTCGGTGCCGGGGTCGACGACGACGGCCTCGACGCCCGCCATCGACTGGCCGACGACGGACCGCACGGAGGCCTTCAGCGCGGCCGCGCGGCCGCCGGCGACGACGACACAGCTGACGTCATGCAGATCGGGCGTGCTCATGCGGGGCCTCCCTCGGGCAGGCCGTCCCCGCGCACGGCACCGGCGAGCATGGCGTCCACGACACCGGCGGCCGCGTGCCCGTCGTCCAGGTCGCAGAAGACCTCACGGAATCTGTCGTACGCGTCGGCGTACGCGGCGGTGGCCGCCCGCGGGTCGCGCAGCGCGTCGATCACCTCGTCGCCCGTCGTGAGCAGCGGACCCGGGGCCTGCGCCGCGAAGTCGAAGTAGAAGCCGCGCAGGGTGTCGCGGTAGTGGTCGAGGTCGTAGGTGTGGAAGAGCATGGGGCGCCCGGTCTGCGCGAAGTCGAACATCAGGGACGAGTAGTCCGTCACCAGCACGTCGCTGATCAGGAGGAGTTCGCCGACGTCGGGGTAGCGCGTGACGTCGCGGACGAAGTCGGACTCGGGGACGGTGCCGCCCACCAGGTAGTGCCTGCGCACCAGGAGCACCTGGTCGTGGCCGATGGCGCGCTCGGCGGCGGCCAGGTCGATCTGCAGGTCGAGGCCGTAACGGCCGCCCTTCTTGGGCTGGTTCTCGCGCCAGGTCGGTGCGTACAGGACGACACGTCTGCCCTCGGGGATGCCGAGCCGTTCGCGTACGGAAGCGGCGACCTTCTCGCGGTCGACGGCGTGCAGCAGGTCGTTGCGCGGGTAGCCGCACTCCAGGACCGCGCCGGTGTGGCCGAAGGCGCCGCGCAGGAGGGGGGTCGAGAAGCGGTTCGGCGATACGAGCACGCTCCACTGGGCGGCGCGGGCGGGCAGCGTCGCCATGTAGGCGGTGTCGCCGGACGCGTGTCCCGCCAGGTCGCGGCCGATGCGCTTGAGCGGGGTGCCGTGCCAGGTCTGCACGACGAACTGCCCTTCGGCGCGCTCGAACCAGTCGGGCAGCTGCGTGTTGGTCACGATGTGGCGGCAACGGGCAAGCGCCTCGTACCAGTCGGCGCTCCACATGGCGATCGGCCGTGCGCTCTCGGGCACGTCGACCTGCTGGTCGCGCACCACCCACAGGTGCTCCAACTCGGCTCCGCGGGCGGCCAGTTCCTCATGGATGGCGCGGGGCGAGTCGGAGTACTGGCGTCCGTCGAAGCTGGCGTACAGGACGGCGTCCCGCAGCGGCCCGCCGCGCTGTGCCGCGTACGCATCGCGCAGCCGCCGCTGCCGGGGTCCGCCCCGGTCGGCCAGGGGCAGCGCGGATCCGGAGCGCAGGTGCAGGCCGTCCTGGGCGTGCCGCTTCAGGGTGATCTCACGGCCGGACAGGGTGCGGGTCAGCGGCAGGCCGCGGTAGGCGCCGGGCGCCACGCACAGCGGGGTGTACTCGTCGGGGTCGCTCTCGCCCGGCTCGCGCAGGAAGAGGTTCCAGCGCCCCTCGGCGAGCGGCAGGCTGCCCGCGTGGCCCCGGACGGCCTCCGGGCGCAGGGCCGCGGTGAACCGGCCGCCGTCGATCCGCACCGGAAGGACGGCCTCGTCGCCGTGGCCGCCGTGCACGAGGACGAGCTCCCTGGTGCGGGGCTCTTCGACCGGGTGGCTGCCTTCGAGGACGAGTTCGCCGTCCCAGGTCACGCTGTCGACGAGCGGCCGCACGGTCTGGTCGCGCAGCTCCAGGTTGCCCGACGCGTTGGCGAGGACGAGGAGTTCACGCCCCGGCCGCAGGCCGTACCGCCCCGGCGCCACCTCGGGTCGGACGGCCAGCGGGGTGCGCTCCCCGCCGCCGCGGATCACCGCGACGCCCCACGGGTCGGCCTTGCGCGGCTCGCCGGTGCGCTCGTCCACCTCGGGAAGGAAGAGGCCGAGCGGCACATCGGCGCTGAAATCCCGGCCGTTCACCACGGCCGGGACGTCGCATGCCTCCTTGGTGTGCCAGTTCTCGACGCGTACGGAGTCGATGGCCTGGGACTCGCCCGCCGCGAGCCGCCCGTGCAGCCGGACGGCACCGCCGCACCCCTCGTGCGCGACGAGCCGCGCCGCCACCCGCTCGGTGCGCAGCCGCAGCCGCCCCTTGCTGAGCGTGACGGCCACCCGCAGGAAGTCCTCCAGATACCGCACGGGCAGCGCGGGAACGCCGCTCATCCTGACCGGCCCCGTGCGCGGCAGGAGCCCGCTGACCGCGCCCATCTCCACGTTCCATGTGGTGCTGCGCCGCTTGGTGACGATCCTCCTCGGGTCGATCACCGTCTCGAACCCGGACCGGTCGTAGCTGTGCAGACCCTGCTTGGAGCGGTACGTCGCCTCGCGCGCCCGCACCGTGCGCAGCTTCAGCGGCCGGACCCGCCGCCGCCCCGACCGCAGCCAGGCGGCCCTGGCCCGTGCGCCGATCCGCCCGGCCGGCAGATTGCGGATGTACGCGAAGCCCTTGAGCCGCAGCAGTCCCTCGTCGTCCCACGCGGCGTGCGTGAGCCGCGCGGTGAGCGGCACGTCGGAGCGCTTGAGGGCGACCGTCTCGCGCGGCAGGCCGTCGATCCCGGGGTAGTCGGCCCGGCGCCTGCGCAGGCCGCGGACCCGGAAGGCTCCCGGGTTGGACTTCTCGTACGCCATGAAGGCCATCAGGTCACCGGCCCTGCGCTGCTGTACGAGCCGCCATTTGACGCGCAGGGCGAGCGGAAGACCGTCCACGACCGAGCGGTCGACGGTGGAGAGGAAGGCGTTGGCGTGGTCGAGGAAGGCCTCGTGATACTCGGCGTCGCCGTGCGGCAGGGCCTCCATGAACAGCCACAGGTCCCCGGAGAACACCGTCAGGTCGTAGCGCCGCTTGGCCTCGGCCCAGCTCTCCCCCTCGGGTGTCCCCGCCGTCTCCCCCGCCTTCCCGGCGAGGAAACCGCTCGCCGCGAGGACGGCGGCGGTGCGGTCGCGGACGGCGCGCGGCCTGGCGCGGCCGCTGGTGATGGAGCCGTCGCGGTCGCGCCAGAGATAGACGGGGTCCTTGAGCACGTCGACGGCGTCGGCGAGGAAGTGGGCGGGGATCGTGACGGGGGTGTCCTCGAACAGGACGCCCTCCGGGAAGGAGAGGTCATGCCGGTCCCAGAAGGTCCTGCGGAAGACCTTGTTGCAGGCGATGCGGTCGCCGAGCAGAGCCCAGTCGCGGGTGACGTGGGTGGCGCTGCGGTCCGTCTCCATCACCTTGCGGAACATCGGGGACTGCTTGCTCAGGCCGTCGGACCGCAGCCGGTGGACGTTGCCGGTGACGAAATCGGAGCCCGACCTGTCGAGCGCCGCCAGCATCCGTTCGTACGCGTCGCACGGCACGATGTCGTCGCTGTCCGCGAACGCCAGAAAGGTGCCGCGCGCCGCTCTGACCCCCGCGTTGCGGGCCGCGCCGAGCCCCGCGTTCTCCTGCTCGACCAGCCTGAATCTCCCGTCCCGCGTGGCGAACTCGCGGGCGATGCGTGGACTCCCGTCGGTGGAACCGTCGTTGACCATGACCACTTCGAGGTCCGGCATGGTCTGCTCGGCCAGTGACCGTAGGCAGGCGCCGAGGAACTCCTCGACGTTGTAGACGGGGACGACGACGGTGAGTCGGGGTGTCATGCGCTGCGCACATTCCTTCCGGAGAACTGTCGGGCACGGCTGCGCGTCCTGCGGCGGACCTACTGGTTAACAACGGCCGCCCTCACGGGTCACCCGCCCAGAGCCATTCGAGTGATCACGCGTCGAGCCCCGTGCCCAAGGCCGGGTTGCCTGCGGGGACGGGGCTCGATGTCAGGTGTGTCCGGTTAAGGGTTTTACGGCGATCCGTCCCACGTCCAAGCGCAGCAGAAT